>PAOJ01000051.1 GCA_002708005.1 Verrucomicrobiales bacterium
TTGTAAATATTTTGGTTTGATCATAAGTGGAGCGGGTGAAGGGAACCGAACCCTCGTGTCAAGCTTGGGAAGCTTGCGTTCTACCATTGAACTACACCCGCAATTAATCTGTTAAAAATTTTTAAGTTAGTAGATAAATTTGGCAACTCTATAATTATTCAAATCTCAATGTTCGAATAATCTTACCATTTCTATCCCATTCGTAAACTTGACCATTTTCCGAGCCTCCAAAAAATCGTTTACCATCAGTTGTTGTATCAAGACTATAGATGAGATCACCAGCTTTAGCCCATGTTTTCACTGGAGTCTTGCTCGACTCATTGCAAAGCCGTAAAGCTCCATCATCACTGGCTGTGATTAGTTCCGCATTATTCTCTGGCCAAACAATTGAAGCCACATTCCCTGGATGCCCTGTAACTAGATTCTTTTGTTCACGAGTTTTTATATCCCATATTTTTAATTCTTTATCTGCAGCCCCACTAGCAATAGCAGTACCATCGGGCTTAAAAGCAAGGCTCATGATAGGAGCGGAATGAGCTTCAATCTGTTTTAGCTGCTTACCATCAGCCATATTCCAAAGCCGAATAAGTTTATCACCACCGGCAGTAGCTAAGCTTTTTCCATCTGGAGATAAAGATATATCATAAATAGCGCCATCATGTGCCGACCATCCTAATCTCTTATCTAAACCATCAGATTGCCACATAGATATTTCGCCTTCTTGTCCTGATGCATTACTAGCAGAAATAAGCGTCTTACCATCTAAGCTAAAAGCAAGCGCTGTTACTCTTCCGGGCAAATCATCAATCTCTCCAGCTAACAACCAATCAGAAGATTTCCATAAGCTTACCTTTCGGAACCCACCTGTAGCTAATAATTTGCCATCCGGACTCCAAGCAATTGATTGAACCACATCTCTATGACCATTGAGCTTTACTTTATTTGATGCCTCTTGATCAAAATTGTTAACAACAACCTGATTCCCCCAACCAGCTGCAAGTTTTTGATCATCGGGAGAAAGCATAACTGCGAAGACCGGCCGGTAATTATCAGGAAGATCTCCCAACTCGGAAGCTGCAGCTATCCTATTTTCGATGACCAGCTCACTTGTGATCCATGGTGCTCCAGCAAGAATCCACTGACTCAAGGTCTTAATCTCTTCATCGTTCAATTGCTTTTTAGGTGGCATATGAGGGTCACCTCCAGGCTTAATTAACTGAATAAGCCTGCTTTCATTAGGATTACCATCAATAAATGCCGGCCCTTCGTGCCCACCAATGCGGGCTGTCTCATATTCAGAAAGATCAAGTTTTCCCTTACTTTTTATTGAATTATGACAATTAATACAATTGTCGCGCAAGATATGCATAGCGCTTCTAACCAAAGTGGAGTCTGCCAAGTCTTTAGCAAAGGCATTTGCTGAAAGGAGCAATAGAATTACAAAGGCTTTAAGCTTTAGAGCATAAACAGGTAATTGGATTCTAAACAATTTCAAGGTGCACACGCATTTAAATGGGAATAATCAAGCTAAGCGAGCTTGGTATTTTCCATTTCTAGTTGGCTGATTGGAAAAAATAGATTAATAATGCGGAAATGAATTCGCCATTGGGGGATGGAGCACTCTCAGGCCTCTCTAAAGAAGAACGTCAAAAACCGCGTGGTCAAATCGGACATGCGGAAAACTCATTATTTTTAGAAGAAAATTATGAACAATGGCGAATAAATCCGAAAAGTGTAGATGCGAATTGGCAAGCGTTTTTTGAGGGTTTCGAACTAGGGTCTCAACTTGAACCAGACCTAGACTCAAAAAATAATAGCAACGGAAAAGCATCGAAAACCAATCTTAATGATCCAACACCAGCTCTTCCTGTTGTGGATCCTATGCAACAAGGAAGGTTATCTCATTTGCTTTTTGCCTACCGTATGTTGGGGCATTATATCGCAAACCTTGATCCACTCGGCTTCAACAAACGAGATCTTCCAGAGTTGGAATTACACAATTTCAAATTCACCGATGCAGATTTAGATAGGGAATTTAATGCTGGAACAGCAGGCGGCGGTGGGCAAAAAACACTACGTGAAATTCTACAGATCTTAAAAGACACTTACTGTCGCACTGTTGGCGCGCAGTACATGCATATCCAAAAATTCGAAATCCGAAGATGGTTACGTGACAGAATGGAATCCACACGAAATCGTCCAATATTTTCGGATGAAAAAAAACGCCGAATTCTTAAAAACCTAATTGATGCAGAACACTTTGAAAAATTTTTACACACAAGCTACGTAGGTCAAAAACGTTTTTCATTAGAAGGAGGAGAAACCCTCATTCCCGTTCTTGATGCCATTATTGAAGGGGCTCCCAAACGAGGAATTTTCAAGATTGCGATGGGAATGGCACATCGGGGACGGCTCAACGTTTTAGCCAATATAATCGGCAAAGACTACAAGTTTTTGTTCGACGAGTTTAGCGACAACTACGTCCAACAAGATGCACTCGGAGACGGAGATGTTAAGTATCATCTTGGGTACGAAAATACTCGCACCACTTCAGATGGCAATAAGGTTAGCATTAACTTAGCTCCAAACCCCAGCCATCTCGAAGCTGTAAGCCCTGTAGTTCAAGGCAAAGCTAGAGCGTTCCAACGAATACTAAACGATTCAAGTGAGCGAAAAAAAGTCTTACCCGTGGTAATACACGGAGATGCCGCATTTATTGGACAAGGCATAGTAGCCGAAACATTCAACATGTCCCAACTTGCTGGGTATAGGACTGGAGGGACTGTCCACATTATAATAAATAACCAAATCGGATTTACCACGCTGCCTCATGATGCACGTTCTACCTTATACTGTACTTCAACTGCAAAAATGCTGGATGTGCCGATTTTTCATGTTAACGGAAATGACCCTATTGCCGCTGTGCACTGCATTGAAATGGCATTGGATTTCAGACAGCGGTTCAGTCGTGACGTTGTTGTAGATATCGTTTGCTACCGCAAACATGGCCACAATGAAGGCGACGAACCGAGCTTCACTCAACCACGCCTATATGCTGCTATCGCAGACCAACCTCTTATCAGTGACCTTTTACTAAAGTCACTAAAAAATGAAAATGTAGTTAGTCAAGAGGACGCAGAAACATTTCGTAACGCATTTCAGATTGCTCTTGAGTGCGCGCGTAATGAATCCCGGAGTGAAACGCATAAATTAAAGCCTGCCATCAAATCATCACTTTCTAGCCCTGAACTACTGGAGCATATCGATACTAAAGTTAATCTAAATCGACTTCGCGAAGTAGGACTGCCACTGACATCAGAACCACCAAAATTCAACCTCAACCCAAAAATAAAGCGTTTAATCAAACAGCGACGGGAGATGGTCGAAGGAAAACGACCTATCGATTGGGGGCTGGCCGAGGCATTGGCATTTGGAACTTTATTAACTGAAAACATACCTATTCGCCTTACAGGGCAGGACGTTCGCCGTGGTACATTTAGTCACAGGCATGCTGTATATTATGAAGTTGGCACGCGGGAAAGATATATTCCGCTCCAGAAACTTGCTGCTAACCAGGGTAACTTTAGGATATTTAATACCCCATTAACTGAAGCCGCAGTACTTGGGTTTGAATTTGGATACTCACTAGACTACCCCAACATGTTACTCTTGTGGGAGGCACAGTTTGGGGACTTTGCTAACGGAGCACAGGTGATAATTGATCAGTTCATTACCTCATCTGAAAGCAAATGGAATGAAACATCTAATATAGTATTACTCCTGCCTCATGGATATGAAGGTCAGGGCCCTGAACACTCTAGTGGTAGACTCGAGCGATTCTTACAATCATGTGCTGAAGACAACATTCAAGTAGGTAATTTCACAACTCCGTCCAATTTGTTCCATGCTTTACGCAGACAAGTTCTCCGCCCAATAAACAAACCATTAATCCTTATGACTCCTAAGAGTTTGCTGCGTGATCCACGTTGCACTTCATCGCTCGAAGAGATCACTAACGGTGGTTTTAATGAAATAATTCCTGATACTAAAAGTAATTCTGGAGCAAAACGTATTATATTCTGCACTGGAAAAGTTTACTTTGACTTAGAAGAATACCGGGAAAATAACAACATAGATAACACTGCAATCATTCGTATTGAACAGCACTACCCACTTCACTCATCAAAACTAATAGATGCAGTAAAAAATCATCCAGAAGCAGACCGGTTCGTTTGGTGTCAGGAAGAATCAGAGAACATGGGTGCTTGGTTTTTCATGGAATCAAGACTTAGAAGACTACTCAACCAAGAAATTATTTATGCTGGACGGGAAGCATCTGCCAGTCCAGCTACCGGCTCACGTGCCATACATCAACTAGAACAAACTAAACTCATTAAAGAAGCCTTTACGCTTTAGTCAAAATTTCATGCCCACCGAAATCAAAGTGCCAGCTGTTGGCGAATCCATTAAAACTGTTTATATAGCCGAGTGGAAAAAGAATACCGGCGAATACTGCAAAGCTGGAGATATTATTTGCGAAATTGAAACCGACAAAGCGTCTCAAGATATTCCGACAGAAGCCGCCGGAGTCATCACTACATTAGTAGAAGTTGGAGACGAACTACCTATCGGCGGAATACTTGCCACAATTGACGAAACAATTAGTGAAAGCCAAGGAACTTCTTTAAATGAACCAAATACTGACGACAACGCTACTTCAGATGAAACTCTCAAACCAGCTACCTCTACAACAAAAGATGAGCCACTTAATCAAAATAAAGAAATATTAACTACCCCATCAGCCAAGATTCATGCTGAAGAATTGGGTATTGAACTATCTGAAATCAGCGGTTCTGGTAAAGAAGGCAGAATTCTAAAAGAGGATGTTCTAGCAGCTGGCGAAAAAAACATTGGAACTGCAACGGCAATAGCCAGTAATGACGATGTTGGGGCAGAATCAGCATCAACTGAAGTAGATGGCGCAACGCGCAAGCGAATGAGCATGATGCGTCGCACTATTGCCAACCGACTGGTCAGCGCACAAAACGAAGCAGCCATGTTGACTACATTTAATGAAGTCGACATGTCACAAATAATTGATTTACGAAAAAAACATCAAAAACAATTTACTGAAACTCACGGTGTCAAATTAGGTTACATGTCGCTTTTTGTTAAAGCGGTAGTTCACGGTCTCAAAACGGTACCCAATGTGAATGCCGCCATTGATGGAAACGACATCATTACATACGACCATCCGCATATAGGAGTAGCAATTTCGACTCAAAAAGGACTAGTTGTCCCAGTCATTAGAAATGCTGATGACCTGTCACTTGCAGAAATAGAGAAGGGCATTATCAACCATGCTGAAAAAGCACGTTCGGGAAACGTTGATTTAAGTGATCTTACCGGCGGAACTTTTAGCATCACAAATGGAGGCATCTTTGGATCAATGATGTCCACTCCGATTTTAAATCCACCGCAAAGTGGTATTCTAGGTATGCACACAATACAGGAACGCCCAGTAGCACTGAATGGTCAGGTCGTGATCCGGCCAATGATGTACCTCGCACTTACTTACGATCATCGAATCATAGATGGTCGTGAAGCTGTTACCTTCCTTGTTACTGTTAAGGAGTTTATCGAAAACCCAAATCTCAACTTAATAGATTAATTTAATAAAATGGAGTTTGATCTAATTGTAATTGGAGCCGGTCCAGGCGGATACACAGCTGCTATTAAAGCTGCTCAGTTAGGCATGAAGACCGCTATTATTGAGAAGAAAAAAAATTTAGGCGGCACCTGCCTGAATGTTGGATGTATTCCAAGTAAAGCACTTCTCTCATCGTCTGAATTATATCACCAAGCAAAACACCAGTTCGGGGTTCACGGCATTAATGCAGAGGGATTGTCTGTAGATGTTGCAACGATGATGAAAAGAAAAGACGGGGTTATAAGAAAAATGGCCCGTGGCATTGATTATTTAATTAAAAAAAACAACATTGAGCACTTTATTGGTACTGGTTCCATCATTAACTCAAGTGAGGTTGAAGTTGATCAGGGAGCGCAGAAAAAAAGACTTAAAACTAAACGCATCCTGATCGCTACCGGCAGTAAAGTTAGTGATCTTCCATTCCTTGATTATGACGGCTCAACAGTACTCAGTAGCGATAATGCAATTGCATTAGATCAAGCACCGGATTCTATGATTGTAATTGGAGGAGGGGCAATTGGACTAGAATTAGGTTCAGTTTGGGCACGGCTTGGAACTAAAGTTGACATAATCGAGTCATTGCCTCGAATTGCTACAATTTTTGATGAATCTGTTACACAGCCACTTCAAGAGCTTCTTCAAAAACAAGGTATTAAATTTCATCTTAACACCCGTGTTGAATCAGCCGAAAAAACCAAGACTGGCATTAAGTTAACAGCATCAAAGGATAATAATAAAATTGAATTGGAAGCAGAGAAAATTCTCATTGCCGTTGGACGCAAACCTAACACTGACAATCTAGAAGCAGCCAAAATCAAGATCGAACTAGACGAACGAGGATTCATTCAAATTGATGCCAATTGGCAAACTAATATTCCTGGAATATATGCAATCGGCGATGTTGTAGCCGGTCCAATGCTTGCTCACAAAGCAGAACAAGAAGCAATAGCAGTCGTAGAGCGCATGGCAGGGAAGGCAGGTCAGGTAAATTATAGCACTATCCCTTGGGTTATTTACACTTCACCTGAAGTTGCTGCGGTAGGTTTGACAGAACAGGAAGCTAAGGATAAGGGATTTGAAGTTTCAACTGGTATTTTCCCTTTTCAAGCCAACGGGAGGGCTGTCGCCGGGGCTCATTCAGAAGGTTTAGCAAAAATAATTTCTAATAAAAAAACTGATAGGGTTTTAGGAGTACAAATCCTATCTACCAATGCNTCAGAGCTAATAGCCGAGGCTGTATTACTNATGGAGTTCGAAGGCAGCACNGAAGATCTAGCCCGNACTATACACGCCCACCCCACAATGTCTGAAGGNTTAAGAGAAGCAGCACACGTTACTATGGGTGAGCCTCTTCATTTGTAGTATTTATTCANCNAGAATACTCTTANGAGTAAAAAAAACGCCGGTTATNACCGGCGTTTTNACGTNTTCGATCGTNAATTATTTTTCTGAAGGAACTGGAGANNCTGGAACTGATAAGCCCGGTTTCTTTATCTTATATTCTTCGGGAGCTTCTTTGTTCAACTCCTCAATGACCTCTTTAGTAAGATCATTTTTACCAACAGTATAAAGAACGAGAGCTGTGTCATTTTGAGCAGAATTAACCACTAAATCATATCCACCCTTTTTAGCATTCGCAGAAATAATCTCCTTAATTTCATCTATACGAGCCTTACTTAAACGAGCTCGCATTTCTCCCATAGTACGAACCTTATTCTGCCTATACTCAGTCAGACTTCGCAATGATCTATCATTCGCTGCCGCTTTTAACCGTGCTTGTTTGCTATCCTCCTCTCGCTTGGCGGCGGCATTAGCGGGATCCTGAGCACTTTGTACAAGTCTGGAATATTCCTCTTGTATAAGCTTAATATCATCAACCATGCCTTGCTCAATTTTATTAAAATCAGCCTCTCGCTCCTTTATCTGATTATTTGAAAGTTTTGTTTTCCAATAAGATTCGAACGTTTTGGACATGTCTACTGTTGCGATCTTTAGAGACTCCTGAGAGTAAATCGTGCCAGNAAAAACTGCCATAGTAATTGNGGACAATACTAACTTGNATAAACGCAAATGGATCATAGTTGATTTTGCTTTCATTATAAAAATTGGTTAAAAACTTCGATTGTGTCCAACCCCAAAATGAAATTGGCCGCTTCCTCCTGCGTAGNCTGGATGCGATAAAGGAAAGCCATAGTCAAGGCGTAAAGGTCCAAGCATTGGAACCTGAAGACGTAATCCTACACCCCAGTTATCAGCATACTCTCCAAGATCAAATTCGTATGGATCAAGATAAGACATACCAATATCATAAAACACTGCAAACCTCAGTTGTTGTATTATAGGAATCGTGTACTCCAAAGATCCATACCAATAACTACTGCCACCTAATGGCTCAGAACCATCCATCACAACAGGATTCCACTTAGTGCCATCTCCGGGATGGTAAATTGCACTCTGGTTGCCATTAAAAGGGAATTCAGATGGCGAATGATTCACTGGAATAAATTTGTTAGCTTCAACCACTTCACCATCCCTCGTAATATCTACAAAATAACCATAATGCTCTCTCCCCTCATGCATTTCCCTGCCAACTTTCCATTTCTNAAGACGGGGACCAATGTCACGAAAATCATATCCACGCATATTAAANCTACCACCAAGGAAGAATCGATCAAAGTACGGNACACGATCGCTACCACCAAAGTTATCAACTACCCCTATTCGGCCAATAGCTTCAAGAACATGCCCTTGCCAAAGCCCTGGAAAATAATACGCGCTCTCAAGCTCTAATCGGTACATTTCGGTATCACCTCCAAAAGGTCCTCCGGAAATTTCAGCTGACAGTTGAGTGCGCTGCCCGCGGGTAGGCATCAGAGCATGATTAAGTGTGCTGTAAGTTAAAAATGTTCCAAATTTTGACACTAAACGGTCATTGTTCAACTCNGAGTATTCACCTTCATCCTTACGAGCATTATCGTAATACCAATCAAATGGATTTCCTGTAAGCGTATCAGGGTGTATTAAACCTTTCTGAATCATATCATGCTCTCGAAGGATATCGGAGTAATATGATCTGTCATGGATACCAATCTTCTCAATAGTGTAGTTAACACCTCCGTAAGTGAAATCATTCCAAAGAGTTCTTGAAAGCCCAAGTTTNGCCCCGGTCTGTTTTTGGTTGAAATAGTTGCTATAGAAGCGGTTGTCACGGTGATATAGATCAATTGACAATCTTAATTTTCTATCCAAGAAATAAGGTTCCTCAAAAGTGACCATGTAATCCTCATGTCTACTACCAGCCGTAATTTGTAGACGGAATTTTTGGCCTCCACCTGTGAAGTACGGAGGATTAAATAAATCAAAATTGCCTTGAGTAAAACCAATCTGACCATATAGGGACATGATAGAGCCATAACCAAAACCCATCATCAGGTTGGCTGTCCGACCTTCCGTAACCCCAATTACTAAATTACGCTTATTGGGTAGTTCTTCAATTCGTTCAACCTGTGTATCAACCTTATCAAACAATCCCGTACCCTCTAAGCGACGCTTACTAAGCTCGACACTTACCATGTCAAAAACTTCACCAGGATTAATAGCTAACTCCCGACGAATTACTTTATCTTTGGTGGTGGTATTACCGCGAATCTCGATTTTTTCAACTTCTACTTGTTCCTGCTCCTCTATAATGTAATTCAGATCGATTTCCCCTGTATCTGTATTGGATTGTTTTGAAACTCTGACATTGGCATCTAAATAACCATCCATCTCATACAAATCAGTAATGGCACGAACATCTTCCACCAAACCTTGCGGAGTGAAAATAGCTCCTTCTGTCATATATAGCCTAACAAACTGTTCGAAAGTTACTTTACCAGCACGAATATCACTCTCTGAAAGTATATCGTTACCTTCGAATGAAACTTTTCCAACACGATACTGATATCCCTCAGAAACATTAAGATTAATAACCATTCTATCTTCTTTAGGATATTCAAATTTCACTTCTCCTACCTTAAAATCAATGTAACCTTCTGATTGATAAAATTTAACTAACTCATCAAGATCTTCTTCCCATTGTTCTTGCTCAAATTTNCCACTACCAGTCAGCCATGACAACCACCAGCGACGACGAGTTTTCAAAACCTTGCGCAACTCACGTTGAGAAAATGCGTTTGCATTATCAAAGATAATTTCAGAAATCCTTACCTTTGTCCCTGGGGTGATTTGAAAAGTGACCGCAGCCTCACCTAATTCCTCGTTTCGCTCAATCTGAGTCTCCACTGAAGCCTGATGATAACCNGCTTTTTGATACTCTTTGACAAGGAGTTGTTTGTCGGCAGCTAAACGCATTCCATTGAGCGTTTCGCCAGTTCGGGACCGAATTTTTCTTCGGAGTTTTGTGTCTCGAAACTTACGACCTCCGGTATTCCCATCAAATCGAATCTCCATCACTGTTGGCAACCCGATCAAAGTGTAATGAACAATCACACCATCNCTCGTATCCTCTACTCGGACACGAACATTCATAAAGAAATTTGTACCCATAAGACTAGTGATATCTTCATCAGTGGNCTTTGGATTAAAAGGCTGGCCTGGCTTTAGTCTTATATGAGCTTTAATAAGNTGATCACTAGCTGCAACAGGACCGCTATGGTGCAGAACGATTTCCTTGACCAACTTGGAGGGAGAAACACCAGCGATTTGGCCCTCAACAAGAATAGGTGAAAAAAGAAAAACAAATAATAGCAATCCACTAAGTAGTTGGCCGAACATAGGTATAAGCCCCTTCAGGCTAGTCATCCTGTGGGAGGTCTTCGGGATTGAACTTAGCTGCGTTCTCAAACCGTGTGTAACCCTTTAAAAATGTCAGGGGAACATCCCCAGTCGGACCATTGCGTTGTTTTGCAATTAGAAGATTAACAGGTCTGGCTTCGCTCTCTGGATCATCTGTATCTTCATCAACTCCACCAGGCTTGTATAGCAAGCCTACTAAATCGGCATCCTGCTCTATAGAACCGGACTCACGTAGATCAGACAATCGCGGTTTACGATTTTTGTCCTTCTCTAGCTCACGATTAAGCTGACTAAGAACAATAATCGGCACTCCAAGCGATTTGGCCAAGGCCTTAATGCCGCTGGAAATCTCAGCGATTTCCTGTTGGCGATTCTCTCCTGCCCGCCGCGAAGTAGAATGAAGCAGTTGCATGTAGTCAATGACAAAGAGCTTAATATCATGCTGCTGCCACANCCTTCTAGCCCGAGCACTTAGTTGCATAATCGAAAGTCCAGCCGTGTCGTCAATGTGCAAACCAGATTTAGTCAAACGACTAGCAGCNTCATGAATACGGGGAAAATCAGAATTCTTTAAGAATCCATCTCGCAAATCTCGNAGGTTTATACGCGCCAACGAACAAAGCATACGCATGACCAAAGAGTCAGCAGACATTTCTAAACTAAATACTCCCACTGGTAAGTTTCCGTTCAGAACAACATGCTCCACAATATTCATTGCTAATGAGGTTTTCCCCATACTTGGCCTAGCTGCTACCACAATCATTTCACCTGCATGCAAACCTGTAGTCATCTTGTCCAAATCGGTAAAACCGGTTTCCACACCAGTACTAGCTCCTTTATTTGTAAAATATTCCTCAATAGTTTCAATCGCCTTTGTAACATGTGTCTTAATATCGGGCGTATCCGCTATATTGTGATCATTATTTATTGCTANAACTGCCTGTTCGACTTCTCCTATCAGTCGCTCAACTTCTCCCGATTCCTCATAAGCATCAGAAATAGCCTGAGTACATGTGTGAATCATCCGCCGCAGGAGGCCTCGATCCCTTACAATATCAAAATAGTATTCCAGATTAGCTGCAGATGGCACGCTATCCTGTAATTCAGTTANATAAGCCACACCACCGATATTATCCAATTCGCCAGCAGAACGAAGTTGATGAGACAGAGTAAGGATATCAATCGGATCATTACGAGAGAACATCTCCACCATTGTAGCGTAAATTGCCTGATGCCGAAGATCATAGAAAACAGTCTCATCCTTTACCTTTTCTATACAATCAGGAAGGTTCTGACGTGTATCCAGAAGAATACAACCCAACACACCCTGCTCGGCAGCGAGATCATGCGGNGGGGTGCGTCCCAATGGAATTACCGGCGGATCCTCTCTTCGGCGAGGCGTATTCTTCAAGTCAGCCGAGGGTGAATATGTTGTCTCAATTACATCAGACACATCTAAAGAAAAACGGAAACTAATGCTTATTGCAACTTAGAGAAGTTGAGAACTTTCTCAACTGTTATCAACATAGTTATTCCCAATTTAGAAAATTACTTGTTATCAAAAATACAAGAGTTGTGGATATCTTCCACTCGACCGATTCAAGTGTGGCCTTTAATTTTTGTGCAGGTGCCAAAGGAGGCAAAATTAACTCCTATGATGGCCCAGTACCGGCAGTGCAAAAGTCAACTGCCGACTGGGACAATACTACTGTTCCGTCTAGGAGATTTTTACGAGATGTTTTTCGAGGATGCCAAAGAAGCATCAAGTATCCTTAACGTTGCATTAACTAAGCGTGGTGAAACCCCAATGTGTGGAATCCCATATCACGCAACCGGCAACTATATGTCCAAACTTCTTCAAGCTGGACGAAAAGTAGCAATTTGTGACCAGATTGAAACTGCCAAGCCCGGGCAATTAGTTAAAAGAGAGGTTACACAAATTATCAGCCCCGGCGCACACTTCGATGAACGAATGCTTGAAGCAGGGCGTAATAATTTCCTAGCAGCTGTTTCGGTATCTGGAAATCGATTTGGGGTCGCAGCGATCGACCTAACTACCGGGGATTTCAGGGTAACCGAACTAGAAAGTGAAAACGCAGTCTTAGCTGAATTAGAACGGCTCAACCCTGGAGAAGTAATTTATCCCGAAGAATCCAAACGTTTAGTTGAANTAATCGAACCGAACGTGAGTGTACTAAACGGCTACGAAGGCTGGGTGTTCGCAGTCGAAACTGCTGAATTCACACTTAAAGATCATTTTAAAGTAGCAGCCTTAGATGGCTTTGGACTCAAAGGGCATAGTGCAGCAACCGGAGCAGCCGGAGGGGCCTTGCATTATGTTAGTCAACATCTCCGCCGTGATGTAACTCACTTTACAAAACTATCTTTTTACAAAGTATCGAACTATCTAGTACTAGACGGCGCAACACTTAAACATCTAGAAATTCTCGAGCCATTGCATCGAGAAGCCAATAATAAAGCGACCTTATATGGCGCATTAAATCGCACCTCAACTCCAATGGGAGCCAGAAGACTGCGCGATTGGCTCACTCAACCCCTTTCATCCGTAGAGTTAATACGAAAAAGACAAGAAGCAATAGCTCAATTCATACATAACAGCACAATACTAGATCGGTTTTGCGAAAGTCTAAAAGAGGTNCGCGACTTAGAGCGCATGATTAGTCGACTAAGTATTGGATCTGGCAATGCGCNAGATCTAGTACAACTTTATGGTGCAATCCTCCAAATCCCTAATTTAAGGACCATGATCAATGAGGTTCAGTGCATAGATAACCCAATAGAACCACAATTAGACGAAAATATATTTGTGGATGAGGAATCTAGTGATACAACTTTACTGCTAAGCCAGTTAGGCAGTCAACTCCATGAGTTACCAGAAGTTACAGAATTAATATTCCGATCCATTGCTGAAGATCCACCCATGGCGCTAAAAGAAGGCGGTATCATCCGTAAAGGATTTAATACCGAACTCGATGAATTGCGNACTGCAGCAACAGAAGGAAAGGACTGGATTGCAAAACTTCAAAAAGAAGAGATGGAAAAAACCGGNATTACCTCACTTAAGATAAGGTTTAATTCTGTTTTTGGTTATTTCATTGAAGTTACCAAAGCTAATCTCGAAAAAGTACCAGAACACTACACTCGCAAACAAACATTAGCCAACGCTGAACGTTTCATCACCCCCGAGCTCAAAGAAATGGAAGGCAAAATTCTCGGTTCCGAAGAACGAAGTCAAAAACTCGAGTATGAATTATTCCAAGGAGTACGCGAACAAGTACTGCAATGGCTGCCACAAATTCAAGAAATCTCCTCTGCACTCGCACAACTAGATGTGCTAGCTGGATTTGCAGAGAATGCGCGAATAAATGGGCATGTATGCCCGGATATACGTGACGAAGGAATACTACACATAGACGAAGGCCGACATCCCGTCCTAGAACAATCTATGATCGGGGATCCGTTTGTACCTAATGACACTAGATTGGAATGTAAAGGGCAACAGATTGCAGTAATTACAGGTCCAAACATGGCAGGTAAAAGCACATATATTCGACAAGTGGCACTGTTGACACTTCTTGCACACACAGGTGCCTATGTTCCTGCAAAACAAGCTCGCATTGATTTAGTTGATCGAATTTTCACTCGTATTGGAGCCAGCGATGACCTCTCGCGAGGACAATCAACCTTTATGGTTGAAATGAGTGAAACAGCAAACATTTTAAACAATGCTTCTAGCAATAGCCTCGTTGTTCTTGATGAAGTTGGAAGAGGAACAAGCACTTTTGATGGGCTCAGCCTGGCATGGTCTATTCTGGAACATTTGCATAATCAGGTGGGGTCAAAAACCCTTTTTGCAACTCACTATCACGAACTAACTGAACTCGCAGAAAGACTTCCCAGACTAAAAAACTTTAACGTAGCAGTGCGTGAATGGAATGAGCAGATCGTATTTCTCCATAAAATAATCGAAGGCGGTGCGGACAAAAGCTATGGAATTCATGTAGCTAGACTAGCCGGAGTTCCAGGTCCCGTAATTGAACGGGCAAAGGATATTCTAAAAAATTTAGAGGACACTGAATTATCGCCAGACGGTAATACTCGCTATACTTCGCGACAATCAGCAGAACGAGATACCCTATCCAAAATTAAGCCTTCACCACAGCTTGACCTCTTTTCTGGTCAATGACAGCTTGACCTCCTTAGCCTCCTTAGCCAAGCTGCCCGGCCCGCTCGGAGAGATGGCTGAGTGGTCGAAAGCGCTCCCCTGCTAAGGGAGTATAGGTTAACGCCTATCGAGGGTTCGAATCCCTCTCTCTCCGCCATTTTTTAAAGACTTTCAGATCTTTAATTTCTAACCTATTTTTCAACCTCTCCATAAGCTAAGTTTTTCTAAAGTAATTTAAATTCAAATGGTATAAGATTTTCGCTTTGCGGGAGGACAATATTCAGGCAACTTTTGGTAGCACTTTACTTTTATTTATTATGCAGCTGCATAGTTTAAATTATCCTTTTTCTGTATTCATTTTATTTTTACTCGGAATAACAGGGCCTAGTCCAGTTACTGCTACGGACTTCAATCAAGATATAGCACCGATACTTGTTCGGAATTGTGTCGAGTGCCATAACGGATTTGATCTTAAAGGAAAACTAAATTTNTCTCAGCGTGACTCAGCATTCAAAGGAGGCAAAAACGGAACTCCTATTGTACCCGGAAAGCCGGAAGAGAGCCTGCTTTGGAATAAAGTTGAAGCGCATGATATGCCCCCGGATAAACCACTTGATCAAAAAGAAAAAAAACTACTTCTAGAATGGATAATTGATGGTGCAAAATGGGGAACCAATTTAGAACTAGATCCATACCAATTCAGCACCAACAAACGTGGTGGTTATGATTGGTGGTCGCTACAACCAATAAAGAAAACAACTCCACCAGCTATATTAAAATCAGACAAATGGGTGGTCAATCCGATCGATGCGTTTATACTTACCAAACTTAAAGCAGCAAAATTATTACCTAACAGCCNAGCANCACCTCGTGCACTAATTCGAAGGCTATATTTCGATATTATTGGGCTGCCTCCCTCAGCTAAAGAGGTATCAAAATTTGTCTCTNATCCTAGCGACGACGCCTATAAAAAGATAGTCGACGACCTTCTGAGTTCCCCACGATACGGTGAACGCTGGGGACGCCATTGGCTAGACCTTGCACGCTTCGGTGAAAGTGACGGGTTTGAACGTAACAACACAAGAAACAACCTTTGGCCTTACCGAGACTGGGTAATCAAAGCAATAAATGAAGATATGCCTTACGATGATTTTGTTCGGATGCAGATTGCTGGGGATGTTTTGTATCCCGGTGACCCAAATGGCCAAAAGTCAGTTGGTTTTCTCGTAGCTGGACTACACAACACTGTTGTAGGCGGCAGTGAATTTATGAAAAAGACGGCACGTCAGGATGAACTTGAAGAGATAATCGGAACTGTCGGTCAAACATTTTTTGGGTTAACCGTTAATTGTGCTCGTTGCCATAACCACAAATACGACCCCATACTTCAGAAGGAATACTACCAATTAACCTCAGCAATCGCTGGCGTTTTTCATGGAGAACGCAATATCTCTGACCCGGAACTTGAGCGTCAAAGCAAAATACTCAAGAAACAAATAGAATCTTTCAGAAGGGAACTTTCATTAATTGAAAATCAGGGACGCCAAAATGCTATAGCTAAACGAAATCAGGGGGGCAAATCTCCTATACCTAAACCCCCAAAACCATTTGCTAGATGGGAGTTTGATACCGATCTTAAAGATAGTATTGGTAGTCTGCATGGAACGGCAAAAGGAAGCGTTCGTATTTCTGATGGAGCCCTTTTAATGGATGGCAGTGAGGGATGGATTGAAACAAGCNCCATCAAGTCATCTTTTCTAGCAAAAACCCTCGAAGCGTGGGTTGAACTGAGTGATTTAAATCAAAAAGGAGGAGGTGTGATTGGAGTCCAAAGCCTCAATGGTACAACATTCGATTCCATTGTCTTTGCCGAACGTGAAACGCGCCGATGGATGGCAGGTAGTGATGGTCACAGCCGAACTAAATCATTCGATGCTGTAGAAGAAAATTTAGCTCACCAGCAACCGGTGCACATTGCAATCGTGTATCAAGAGGATGGGACAGTTATTTGTTATCGTAATGGGATCCAATACGGCAAACCTTACAAGACAAAGTTACAAGAATTCTCCAAGGAAGGTTCACAAGTAATTTTTGGCATGCGGCACAAAGGCGGCAAGAATAANTATTTAAAAGGAAAGATTCATCGCGCCCAACTTTACGACCGGGCACTTGAACCAAACGAACTCGCTGCCTCGGCTGGAGTTGAATCAACATACGTAAGTGAATCAGAATTAGTTGCAGCACTATCAAAAACAAATCGGAACAAACGAAAGGCACTTCAGGACCAGTTGACTGGACTATCTGCCCGCCATAATGAATTAGGAAAAGGNTCGAAAATAAAAATTTATACTGTTGCCGCTCGTAACGATCCCGGCACAGTACGCTTGCTCAAACGAGGTAACGCGATGAATGAAGGCGAGATAGTACGTCCTGGAGCTGTTTCTGCGTTACGAATGTATAGTAGCGACTTTGGTATCAAGGCGAATGCCTCTGATAGTGATCGACGTAAACAGTTGGCAAATTGGATTACGCACCAGAAAAACCCACTATTTACTCGAGTCATCGTCAACCGTATTTGGCATTATCACTTTGGTATTGGCATTGTGGAAACCCCCAACGATTTTGGCTTTAACGGAGGTCGTCCAAGCCATCCGGAATTGCTAGAATGGCTAGCAACAGAATTTAAAACCAACGGCCAAAGGCTCAAGGGACTCCACCGATTAATCGTAACCTCTAACACCTACAAGCAGGCTGCTAAACCTAGAAAAGATGGACTAGCTATAGATTCCGAAAATCGTTTACTTTGGCGCAAATCTCCAGTCAGGCTCGACGCAGAATCACTTCGTGACGCAGTACTAAGTGCGTCTGGAAAGCTTAACCTTAAGATGGGAGGNCCAGGCTTTCGTGATGTGTCAGTTATACCAAACAATGGTACTACCTACTACAAACCGATTTATCCNAAAGGCAGTGAATACGACCGGCGAACCGTTTATCGTTTTAGTCCAAGAGGTGAAAGAAGCGCGATTCTTGACACCTTTGACTGTCCTGACCCTTCTACTACCGCCCCAAGACGTGCCGTAACTACTACCCCATTACAAGCGCTAGCACTTTTGAACAATAAATTCATTTTAGATAAAGCAGAAGATATGGCAAATCGCATTAAGTCACTATCAGATGGAAATCGGAACAAGCAAGTTGAACAGGCTTTTCTATTAGCTTTTCAACGAAATCCAAATTCTGAAGAAATGCTTTTAGCTAAACGATTAATCCAAGACTATGGACTCACTACGCTCTGTCGTTCTCTCTTTAACAGCAACGAATTTGTAATTATCAACTAACATGACAGATTTTGGTAACATTAATCGAAGAGATTTTTTCAATTGGGGAATCCGAGGAATTGGTGCCACTGCATTTACCAGCCTACTCGCGAGTAACATCAAAACCCATGCAGGGCTTAAACAAAATTCGTTTCCAAATTTTGCACCTAGAGCAAAAAGGGCGATTCACATCAGTCTTGTTGGTGGAATGAGCCATGTCGACTCATACGATTACAAACCAGATCTGGACAAGGCCCATGGAAAACCACTNGGGTCGAAAGAAAAACCAGATATTTTCTTTGGTCAGGTCGGCCAATTACGCAGGAGCGATTTCAAATTCAAGCAACGTGGCCAGAGTGGCCTTTGGCTTTCAGACATGTTTCCAAACATCGCCGAGATGGCGGATGACATGACCGTCATTCGATCAATGAACACCGACTCCGCTAATCATACGCCAGCTTTATTTTTTGCTAACAGTGGATTTGAATTTAACGGCTTTCCATCAGCCGGTAGCTGGGTGTCTTACGGGTTGGGCTGTGAATCTGAAACATTGCCTGCTTTTGTAGTTTTAGGTGACAAACGAGGAGGCCCAAATGGTGGAGCCTCCAACTGGACTAGTGGTTTTCTTCCTTCGCAACATCAGGGAGTAGAATTACGCACCGGTAAGACCCCGGTACGCGATCTATACCCTGCTGTTGAACAACCAAAAGGTTCGGACAAAGCAGCTCGTAACTTCCTACAAAAACTAAATGCTCAGCACGCTGAGCAAAACGGCTTAGATTCGATGTTAAGCAATCGAATGCGAAGCTACGAACTTGCAGCTAGAATGCAGTTGTCCGTACCACAAGTGAGTAACATACTCGGAGAACCAGAACACATTAAACGAATGTACGGATTAAATGAAAGCCGCACAGAAGATGCAGGACGACGCTGCCTACTGGCACGACGACTACTAGAAGGAGGCGTGAGATTTGTTCAGATATACTCTGGCGGACCAATTGGCGGTTCACCACGAGCAAGTTGGGATGCTCATGAAAATGTTAAGGAAAATCACTCTATTGAAGCTGGCCGAATCGACAAGCCGATCGGCGGTTTACTGCGAGATTTAAAGCAACGTGGAATGCTTGATGATACTCTGGTTTTATTCACTACCGAGTTTGGACGAACTCCATTCGCACAATCCAAAGCCAATCAAGTTGGCCCTGGGAGGGACCACAATAAATATGGCTTTTCCTGCTGGATAGCAGGAGGGGGAGTAAAAGGCGGAATGAGCTACGGTCAAACTGATGAGATCGGTTGGAAGACAGTTGAGAACCCAGTACANTGGCACGACTTTCACGCNACAGTCCTCCATCTCATGGGAATGGATCACAAAAAACTAACCTATTACCATAATGGAATAGAACGCCGCCTTACAAACGTTCACGGGAATGTCGTTCAGGACATCTTTGCCTGACTCATCCTTCAAGCTGACCTAGAAAAGAAAGTTCATCGAGAACCGGAACNCCAAGCAATTCGGCCTTTTTCAGTTTGGAACCAGCTTTTTCACCGGCAAGNAGATAGTCAGTTTTTTTACTNACGCTATTCGTAGTCTTACCACCATTAGCTTCGATTTTTGCCTTGGCCTCTTCGCGCGACATCCCACTAAGTGTACCAGTAATTACNAAAGTTTTACCTGTATATATACCCTTNTTATTTTNGCCCGGATCNGAACCCTTTGGATCAATACCTAATTCAACTAGACGTTTGAGTGTCTCACATCCTTTTTCAGAGGCAAACCATGTAATTACAGAACGGGCTACAGAAGGACCAACCTCGGTGGTGTAATTCGGCGGATGACTCCCATTCTNCTTGGTAATTGAAGCAAAACCAAACTTAACCAAACNCTCAACTCTTCTTGAGATTTGAACAACAAGTTCCTTGTAGTCTTTCTCTCGTTGAGTTTTTTCAGATTCGGAACTAGGTCTGTTTTTACGGGAACGCGGATTAATAAGAACGGCATTTNCANATAATTCATCAAGCTCTATGACATTATTCAATATTTCCGAATTAGCCAAAGTTACGAAGTCTTTATGAAATTTTGAAAGCACACTAGCAGTAGTCCGACCAAGCTCAGGAATAGCCAATGCAAAAAGCCATTTATCAAGCCCCATTTTGCGAGAGCGTTGAACTGAATCAATNAGTTTAATAGCATTTTTTTCACCAAANATTCTTGGTTCATCAGAATTACCAAGGTTAAGCGGTGCAAGCTGCGCTACGGATAAACTAAATAAATCCAATGGTTCGCGAACCAAATTGCGCTCTACAAGCTTGTCCGAAACAATATCACCAAGACACTCAATATCAAGGGCAGTGCGTGCTGCAAAATGCTCAAGACGCTGGGCAGCCTGCGCTGGACAGTCTTGGTTTATACAGCGCCATGCAACGAACTCCTCATCTTTCTGAATGACACCTCCGCAGTCAGGGCACTTATTGCCAGTAATGGAAAGCATGTCGAAAGGCTTTGCATTAGGAGGCCGCAAATCTTTAACCACGGAAATGACTCCTGGTATAACATCACCGCGTTTCTCAACAATCACCGTATCACCTACGCGAATGTCTTTACGGAAAATCTCTTCATCATTATGGAGAGTTGCTCGACTAATAGTAGATCCATCAAGAAAGACAGGCTCAAGTTCTGCTACGGGCGTAAGTGTTCCAGTCCGCCCAACCTGAATCGTAATGCTATTAAGGCGCGTCTGCGCTTGCTCTGGCGCATACTTGTAAGCCATCGCCCAACGAGGAGCTTTAGCCGTTGCGCCAATTCGATCTCGCAAATCAAACCGGTTAAGTTTTATGACAGCACCATCTGTATCATAATCAAAACTTNCTCGAATACGGTCGAGCTCTTCAATCGCCGAAATAACCATCTTCGAACTTGAACAGTGCCAAGTATGCTCTGGTGTGCGGAATCCAAATTCACCAAGAACATCAAATAAAATAGATTGCGAATTCAGCTTCGGTCCGTTGACCACTTCACCATTTCCGTAAAGAACAATGTCCAAAGGACGTTTGGATACAAGGGTTGAATCCAACTGTTTAAGGGACCCTGCCGTAGCATTTCTAGGATTAGCAAATAGAGGTTCTCCATCAGACTCACGAATTGAATTAAGTTTATTAAATCCNGAACGCGTCATAATCACTTCTCCGCGAGCTTCGAATACACTAGGCAATTCCCCCTCATTATTAGATTGGAGTCGTAGTGGTATACTACGAATCGTACGAAGGTTCTTAGTAACGTCATCACCAGAAACACCGTCACCTCGCGTANCCCCAACTGTAAATTGCCCATCCTCATAACGCAGGCTAATCGCGATCCCATCAGCCTTCGGTTCAACAATCCAGTCGAGTGANTCANCCGGCAATAGTTTCTGCACACGATCAATAAACTCTCGCACCTCGTCCTGCGAATAAGTGTTATCAAGACTCATCATGGGCAGCGCATGTTGAACTGTATCAAAACCTTCTAAAGGCTCCCCACCAACACGTTGACTAGGAGAATCGGAAATGCTCAATTCTGGATGCTTTGCTTCAAGATCAAGCAACTCGCGATAAAGCCGATCGTAATCTTGATCACTTATAACTGGCTGAGCATCCACATAATAAGCCCTGTCATGCCGAACAATCTCCTCCACTAAGGAAGCATGACGCTGCTTTATTGAATTATCCATTAGCCCAATACTGAAGNACGTATTTGAATCAAAATTTCAAATAAAAATCCNAATTAATATGTAAATACAAATAAATATATGAATAAGCTACTGAAAAGAATTTTTGCTCTTTGAGCTATAAGAATCAAAGTACGGTTTACTTCGTTTTAATATTTCTTGATATAACTTTCATCACGCCTCGCATCAACATTGAATGACCCGGAAAGGTACAAACATATGGGTAATTCCCTGGTTCGGGTGCAATAAAATTTATCACTGTTTCCTCTTTATGATTAATAGCTTTAGAGCCCCAAAGAATATGCTGAGTCTCAGGTCGCCATTGTTTACTGATACCTTTTTCACCAAGTTCAAGAGCCATTTTAGCTACTTCATCAGCTTTGCCAGGCTTTACTATAAGCAGATTATGAGGAGGAAAATCCATATTTCTGAATTTTAATGATACAGAATCTCCAGTTTTAACCTCAAACTCCTTAATATCGTAAAGCATTTTTCCCTCAACAGTGCTTATGGTGATTTGAAACTTTTCACCACTCGCTATAATCGGAATAGAGCTACCAGTTCCCCAAATATCAACGAATCTAGGTCCAGCAATTCGTCGCATTTTTTGGACTATATAGGCAGGAAGATCATTCCTAGGAACCACTCCAGATTTAATTGCGTCAGTAAATTTTTGTGCATAAGAAGCCTGCGATGCTAATGTCTTTATCGTAGCAAACTTTTCTTCAACATTCATTTTAGAATACCTATTAAGCAATTCGCTCGAAAATGATTTTTCGTCATATGATGCCATGGCAACTATTGAGTCGTTACTTAAATTACTATCGTCTAATAGATTTACTAAACGGTCTTTAAGTGCGTGATGTTCTTTGGATGCTAAAGTTTTAAGAGCAGATCTACGATCTGCATTACTAGCTTTGGAATTATCCAAAGTTGTAATTAAAGCTTTGTTGGTTTCAGTATCTCCAAGAATCAGAGCTATCTCTTTTGCAAGTGGATATTTCTCAATTTTTTTGTATGTTTCTTGCCAGCTAGAAGGGGCCTCAGCATCATCTAAAGCCTTTAATCCAGTATCAAAACCTCGGAGCATATTGTTGATTGTTGTTTCATCATTAATTTTACCAAGCGCACGAGAGAGTATCTCAAGCTGGCGTGCATCTGTTGCTCGGCGTGCAATATATTCGGTTACCAATGGTAATTTGCTGGCCTGCGCCAAATTCATGGCGCGCGCAGGGTTTTCCGGGACGAGAGGCTCAATACCATACCAGATCAGCTTGGGCAAATTGTGGTCATCAGCATCCTCAGCGTGGGTGACCAATCCGGCAGCAATATCCCAGCGATTGTCCTGCGATATGCGTTGCATAGCGGAGGCCAAATAGAGGCGCACCACCGGCGAGGAATCCTTATTAGCCATGCTTGCGAATTTTTTTAAAGCACGGTTAGACGGGTTCTTATCTTCGCAGAGAAATTGAATTGACCATGCACGGATATGCTCGTTTTCGTCGCTGAGATTTTTTAAGTTATCAGACTCGTTCAAGCCACCAGTTATGTGCAGTGCCCAGAGTGCACGTAGGCGATGATCGACGTTTTTATTTTTGCGGAACATCTGCTTTAGCGAGCGGTGCGTACCCTTGTCTAATTTGCCTTTTATTGCCCTCCCTTGCAGAACGACACGAGCTCGACGGGCGTGCCACGAACTTGCGTTAGTCTGGTAATTAACCAATTTGGTATCGCTAAGTTTATCAACATCTTCGTAACGCCCCCCCCAGTCCTTGGCTAAGCTTTTATTAGGTGCAAGACGGAAAATACGACCAGTTTCCTTATGCTGGACATTATTTCCACATATGAATGCATCATGCCAATCAAGAACATACACGTTACCCGCTGGACCAATCTCCATACTAAAGCCAATCCATTGCTCATTGTTTGCATGCATGAAATCCTTATGTTCCTTACCAACGTAACCGGAACCATTAGGAACCAACTCGTCAGTCAACACTGCATGCTCGTGGATATTGGCCATGAAAAGTTTACCCTGATACTCATTTGGAAAAGCATCCGATAGATAAACACGGGCTCCACCGTGTGCTGAACGGTGACGGTGTTCCGCGATCGTACGGATATCACTGTAGGCGTGGGGATTAAAATGACGACCCGCCTGGCGGTGATACAATCCGCCGGGGATGACATGCCACAAGTGCGGAATCACGCACGCTGTAATGAACAGTTGCCCCTTGGCGTCATAGTCGATGCCCCAAGGATTACTAAAACCGTGAGCAACAATTTCAAAAACTTCCTTAGTTGGGTGATAGCGCCAGACACCACCGTTAATCTTCTGGCCTTCCCCTTCAAACTCGACCGACTTGGGATATGGCTCACCGTGCTTGAAAAGCTTCCCAGCCCC
>PAOJ01000052.1 GCA_002708005.1 Verrucomicrobiales bacterium
CTAGAAAAACTATATGACTGTATGGCTAATCAGTCGCCAGAGTTAGTTCTGGCACCAGATTTAATAGAGCGTGCTAGGCTGCCAATAGAGCGGATGCTTGAGATTTCAGCGCGTTAAGCATTTGCGATAACTTGATTTTTAAATTTTTATGAAAAAGCATATTAAAATCTTATATGTTATTCTGACTGTTTTTTTCTTTTTTTCACCTTCTTTAATTGGAGAGAAACCGGAAAATATCCAACTATTTAATGGGAAGGATCTAGAAAATTGGAATCAAAAAAAGTCGGGGGGATGGGTGGTTAAAAAAGGATTAATTACTCCTAGTGATAATCCGGGAGGGTATATATGGGCTAATGGCGATTATGATAATTTTGAATTAAATTTGGATTTTAAAGTTTCCAAGGGATGTAACAGCGGGGTCTTCTTTCGTGCTGATCCAAAGAATCCAGTTCAAGGAGGTTTTGAAATTCAAATACTTGATTCTCATGGGAAGTCTAAATTAGGAAAACATGATTGTGGAGCATTGTATGATGCGTTGGCTCCAAGCGCTAACAGTAGTAAGCCTGCTGGTGAATGGAATCACTTGAATATCATTGTAAATGGTTCATCTGTTAAAGTAATGATTAACGATGTAAAGGTGATTGATGCAAATCTAGGTAAATGGACAGTTCCCCGAAAAAATCCGGATGGAACGCGAAACAAGTTTCGTATTGCGTTAAAGGATTTGCCTCAGAGAGGTAGCATAGGGCTTCAATATCATGGAAAACCTGTTTGGTTTAAGAATATCCATTTAAAGGCCATTTAAAGATTAATAAAAAAAGGCCCAGATTGATCTGGGCCTTACATTTAATTATTTATTAAATATAAAAATATTAATCGTCTCTTCCTGTAAACGCTAACAAGATATGAAGTATGGCNACAAAGACATTAAATAGACCTGCGAAAAGCATCAACGCTCCTGCTACAGGCTCATTAAATTGAGTGTCGTTCAATACTTGGCTAGTTGCGTTTACTAGAATGAATACGCCAAAGATACCAATNGCGCCAGATATGATNACTCCGAGGAAACCTATGTTCAAAAACATGTTAAGAATTATCACGCCTAGAATAGCAAAAAATAAACCGAACATTAGTCCTTTTGGTGCGGAAAACTTAACTTTAGTGATCATAACACAAATCGTTACTCCGCCGAAGACTATGCCGGTTAGTATTAACGCTGCTGGCACAATATCTGGAGCTACTANGCTTGCCATAAAAAGAACAGGAGCAAGAATTAAACCTGATATTAAGCCATCTCCAATGAGTGCTAGAGTTCCTAGTACAGGATTTGACCTGCATGACATTGCGATATAAGGAATAACATTGAGTGCAATCATTGCGACAATCCATCCCATNGTAGATCCAAAAAACTTAACAAGTGCTTGAGATTGAGCTCCTATAAAACCTCCTACAATTGCAGCTCCTACGCTTAAAGATAGCAGGAGATATGTTTTTTTTATTGCTGCAGAACGAGTCTCATCAATTTCCGTTGTACCAAACAATCCGTGAGAGAGAGGTATATTATTCTGTAAACTATTCATANCGCANTTCTTATCGCATGATGGGCTGTGTAATGCAATTAAATTTCAATAAATGTTTTAATGCTACTTATTGCAACAGNCCNCTAATCCTTATAGTCTTGTTCACATATAATTGTTATGNAACTTTCACTTTCAGTTCGAATTGCCGAGGAATTCTTATCTAAGGAAAAAGCCTCGATGTCACTTGATGAATTAGCATTGTTAGCTGTTCGCTGTGGGTATCAGGCACTTTGCATGAGAGCGTCTCAGGTAGGTGTTCATTCTGATCCAGAGCTTATAGAAAAAGCTGCATCTTGTATGGTAGCCAATGGTCTTTCANTAAGNATGATAACTGGAGATTTTGATACTGTATATAATAATGATAAAGGTCCAAAATCATTGGAAAATATTACTCCATACCTTGAACTAGCCGAAAAACTTGAAGCTCCTAGAATTCGTGTCGCGCTTAAAAATGATTCAGATATCTTAAATGCTCAGCGAGCTGCAGATGAGGCTGCCGAAAGAAACATCGAGCTCGTGCATCAGTGCCACACCCTTAGCTTGTTTGAGACTGTTGAAAGTATCGAAAGTACTTTGAAGGAGATTAATCGCCCAAATTTTGGATTGGTTTATGAGCCTGCAAATCTCGAGATTTGTAATCAGGATTATGGTTTTTCGACGCTTGAGCGTCTGTCCAAGTGGATTTTCAATGTGTATTTACAAAATCAGATTATTAATGCTAAAGGATCCGTCACACTGCCAACTCGTTGCAATGGAGACATATCTTTCGATCTGATTTCAATACATACAAGTGGCGGGATTGATTATGAAAATGTTTTTTCTGGTTTAAAATCAATCGGGTATGAAGGATCAATTACTGTACATCAATCGACTCAGCCAGGAGAGACTCCGGAAGAATCGGCCAAAGGGACAGCAGACTTTTTAAGAGGATTAATAAATTAAATACATTCTCCTCTGTGCTTTAAAATGAATAAATCTATTTTCTATTTTTTCTATTAATTTTTACCGGTTTTATTAAACAATTTGTTATTTGATAATTGACTTATTTTGCTAATTATAATAATTAATCCTTAAAGGATCACAATATGGTAACTTTTTTAATATCTAGTGTTTTCATTTTTCTTATTGTTGCAGTCTCGCTTTTTTTATGGGGTATGTCCGTCTATAATGGGCTTATTCAAAAGCGAAATTCTAAAGATAATAATTACTCACAGATAGGCATTCAGTTGACGCGAAAATATGAACTGATCCCAAATTTAGTTAAGATCGCTAAAGGTTATATGAAGCATGAAAGCTCTACTCTTGAGGCTGTTATTCAAGCTAGAAATCAGGCGGTTAGTGCTAATTCTGCTGTAAGCGAAAACCCAAGCGATCCAGAGGCTATGAAGTCCATGGTTGCTGCAGAAAATTCGTTAGGAGGGGTAATGGGGCGTTTGTTTGCCTTAACGGAATCGTATCCTGATTTAAAAGCAAATGAAAATATGATGCAGCTAACTGAAGAACTCACTTCTACAGAAAATAAAGTTACTTTTGCTAGGCAGGCTTTTAACGACGCGGTTATGACCTACAATAATGCTATACAGCAGTTTCCAAATAATATGATTGCTGGTTATTTTAAATTTGAGGAAGGAGTATTTTTTGAGGTTGAAGGCCTTGGCGATGTTGGTAAAGCAGTTATAACTTCAGAGCAGAAGAAATCAATGGACTTAGATTTCGATGATATGTAGCTATTAGTTGATCACCTTTATTTATGGATTTCTTTGAAAGTCAAAGGAAAGCAAAAAAGAAGACCGGACTATTGGTTTTCTTTTTTTTGTTAGGCCTTCTTTTTATTACAGCAATTATTGAGCTTATTATTGGAGCAATTTTTGGATTTAGTATTGGCCTTGTTTTGTTGGTTTTTGCAGGGACGGTTTCAGTTGTTGGATTGGCTAGTCTTTACAAGAGCAATGAATTAAAAACCGGAGGTGCTGTGATTGCCCAAATGATGGGGGGGCAACTCGTTAGTCCTTCAACAACTCATCCTGAGGAACGAAAGCTGATGAACGTTATTGAGGAGATGTCAATTGCATCTAGTGTTCCGATGCCAGAGGTATATATTATGCCGAATGAAGAGGGCATAAATGCTTTCGCCGCTGGCTTCACAGTTGATGATGCGGTAATTGGAGTTACTGCTGGCTGTGTTTATCATCTTTCAAGGGACGAACTTCAAGGTGTGATGGCCCACGAGTTTAGTCATATTCTTAATCAGGATATGAGACTGAATATAAAACTAATGGCTATAGTTTTCGGTTTAATTGTTTTAGCGGTGATAGGGCGCATTGTGGTAGATATAGGTTTTAGTGCTGGTAGAAGCGGTAGCAGAGAAGGNGGGGGCGCTGCTTTAGGTTTAGGGGTGATTGGTTTAGTGATTATGCTGGCTGGGTTTTTAGGGGAATTTATGGGGAATATGATTAAAAGTGCTGTTTCTCGGCAGCGTGAGTATTTGGCAGATTCTTCGGCAGTTCAGTTTACGCGTAACCCAGAAGGTTTGTCTGGGGCATTAAAGAAAATTGGAGCACTGAGTGGTGGTTCACTTCTTAAGTCGCCTCGAACAGCCGAGGCTAGTCATATGTTTTTTGGTAACGGGCTTAAACAATCTTGGTTTTCATTTACTTCGACTCATCCTCCTTTAATAAAGCGAATTGAGTTGTTGGATCCGCAATTCAATGGAGATTTCTCTGATATAAAACTTAGAGAAAGCGGTTATGGTAAGAACTTGAAAATTGATGATGAAAAAGATGCTTCTGATCCTGCTGCGATTAAAATTCCTGGTATTGGAGATGCTTTTGGGCAGGCAATGCCACCGATTATTTCAGGGTTGGCATCCGCAGGTCAAAGTATACGAATTGATTCTCCGTCCGATGTCGCAAATTCTGTTGGGTCTTTAACTCGGGAACATGTGGATTTCGCATCGGCTTTAATGAATTCGTTGCCTTCTGCTATAACGGATGCAACACGTGATACTTTTGATTCATGTGCTTTGATTTTCTCTATGCTTCTTGATCAAGAGTCTGAAGAAATAAGAGATGTTCAGAAACAAAAAATTGAAGAGGCTTTTGGAGAACAAATGGTCCTTTCTACCGAAAGATTGTATTATTATATAATTGAAATAGATCCTCGGGTAAAGCTGCCGCTCGCTGACTTGTTGGTGAACTCTCTTCGTAGATTAGCAAAAGATCAATACAATGACTTTATTGATCTTTTAGAGTCTCTTGTTGCGGCTGATGACCAGATGGATCTTTTCGAGTTTTCGTTATCTAAATTAGTTGTCCGGCACCTAGAGCCGCATTTTGTTCCAAGAAAAAAAACTTTAACTCAACTCTATTCATTGAAAAAAGTTGTTTTAGAATGTGAAACGCTGCTTTCGGGATTGGCACATGCAGCAGGAGATGACGAAAACCTTGTTCAAGAAGCTTATATTTCCGGAAGAGCTGCACTTAAAGATGAGGTTGAAATAGGAGATAAGCCAATTGATTCATTTGATCTAGAACAACTGGATCAGTCGTTAACAACATTGGCAACATGTGCTCCTCCTCAAAAACGCAAATTAATTGAAGCTGCGGCAGCGACAGTTGGTGCTGATGGCTTTTTACAGCTTAATGAGGCTGAATTATTGCGAGCTATCGCAGATTCATTAGGTTGCCCTATGCCTTCTTTAGAAGTTTCCTTGGAGGTGGTTTCTTAATGGATCAGATTGGGCCATACCCTGAGTTTTCTACTGTTCCACTTATTTCAGGCACATTATATCTAGTATCAACTCCAATTGGAAATATGGAGGATATTACACTTCGAGCGATTCGTGTTTTAAAGGATTGTGACATTGTTGCAGCTGAAGACACTCGTCACACGGGTGTGTTTTTAAAGCGATTAGGTTTAGTTAAAAAGCAGGTTAGTATTCATAAATTTAATGAGGCAAAGCGTTCATCTGAAATTGTATCACGATTGAAGCAGGGTGAGGTTATTGCCCTGGTTAGTGATGCGGGAACCCCTGTGATTAGTGATCCAGGCCAGAGGATTGTTGAGGCTGTTTTAAAATCAGATTTAAGAGTTGAATCTGTGCCTGGTCCTTGCGCCGTGATTGCAGCGTTAAGTATAAGCGGATTATCTGCCGATGAGTTTCATTTCTGTGGTTTTCTTCCCGTAAAAAGTGGTAAGAGGGCTAGCCGTTTGAGTTATCTATTAAAACTTTCTGGAACTCTAGTTCTCTATGAATCTCCATATCGAATATTGAAGCTTCTCAATGAGTTGCTTGAATCGGTTCCCAATCGAAAACTTGTTTTAGCACGTGAGTTGACTAAGAAGTTTGAGGAAATTCATAGGGGTACAGCTGAAGAGATTCTGTGTTTATATGCAAACAAAAAACCAAAAGGCGAATTCGTTCTTCTTGTTGGTTCTGTTTCTGAATCACCTTCCGAAAAGCCCTCTGACGATGTGGATTAAGCCGGCTATATTGCCTATGAGTATTAATCCATATATTCCTCGCCAAGTCCATTGATCAGCTGCTGGTGAAGGCTCAAATGTAGCTAATAGTCCATAGATGCTAAATAGAGCTGCAATTATCAAGAATGTTGAGAGTATAATTCGTATAACCATTTTGTTAAACGCTATATTTGTTAAAGACTTGGCGCTTGGCAATTCTTAACAAAAAGTTAGTATTCGCAACCCAAAATGAAAGCGATCATTTATATTAGCCTGATAATATTTTCAGTTTCAGCTTATTCAGAGACCCATTATCAAGTTTTGACTAGCACTAAACGTGATATTAACACTGAAAGCTGGAAGCTATCTAGTAGCGACTTTCCAGAATATAAAAGTGAAACTCGTTGGACAGTAAGTAAACGGACCCTTCATGGAGGTAAGCAAGAGGGCGTAGAATTAATTGAAGTCGATAATGGTAAACTTCAATTTAGAGTGATCCCAACGCGCGGCATGAGTGTTCTTGATGTTGTGCATGGTGATGTGCGTCTAGGTTGGAATTCCCCAGTTAAGGAAATTGTTCATCCTAGTTATATTAATCTTCATGATCGTGGAGGATTGGGTTGGCTTGATGGGTTTAATGAGTGGATGGTTCGTTGTGGATTGTCTTTTGCAGGTCATCCTGGTGAAGATAAATTCATAAATAATGTTGGGGCTGAGGCGGCTATGAATCTTACATTACATGGAAAAATAGGAAATATACCTGCTTCGCAAGTAGTTGTTGCAGTTGAAAAGAAACCGCCATATCGAATACGCATTCGAGGAAAAGTCAATGAAGTATCTTTTTATGGTCCCAATTTAAGTATATGGACAGAAATTAGTACTATTCCAGGTTCCAGTGCTTTCCGAATAAGTGATGTTTTAACAAATCACGGCAATTTTGATGAGGAGTTTCAGATTATTTATCATGCAAATTTTGGTAAGCCTTTACTCGGCAAAGGGGCAAAATTTCTAACAGCTTCAAACAAGATTGTTCCTTTTAATGAGAATGCGGCTAAAGCAATAAGTGAACAAGAGGCTTACGCAGCTCCTACAAAAGGTTTTACCGAAGAAGTTTTTAAGATTTATCCAAAAAGTGATGAAGACGGAATAGCAACTGCTTTATTAATTAATCCAGATGGTAATCGAGGGGTTAGTGTTAGTTGGCCTTTGCAGCAGTTGCCTTATTTAACTCAGTGGAAAAATACTGCATCAGAAAAAACTGGATACGTTACCGGTATTGAGCCGGGTACGGGATTTCCGCATAATCGTAATTATGAAAGAAAGTATGGAAGGGTGCCTAAACTTGCCCCTGGAGAGTCTCGTTCCTTCAAATTAGATTTCTTAATTCTTGATAATCTTGACGCTGTAGAGGCTGCTTCTAGCGAGGTTAAAAGATTGCAGGGTGAGGAAGCTCCAGAAGTGCAGAACAAACCAGAGGAGTGATGGTCATTTATTCTCNTACCCATCACATGTCCTTATTTAAGAATATAGTAAATGTATTATTACTAGTCGTGTTCTTGCAGTCTGCAGGTCCGGTGTTTTGTCAAGTTGTCAAGAACACTCACGAAAAACATTCTGTTAAAACACCTGTTAAATGGAAAGGGCTATCGCCTGAATTGAAGATTTTAGCGGATCCTGTTGATGATGGTTGGTTAATAAAGGTAGAAGCTTCTAATTTTAAGTTTTCTCCTGAAATGACGGGGCGAGTTCATGCCCCTGGTCAAGGGCATATGCATTTGTATGTATCTGGAAAAAAACACACTCGACTTTATGGCGGATCATATTTTTTGAATGGCCTGACAAATGGGGAACATGAAATAGAAGTTACATTGAATTCTAACGATCATCGAATTTATCATTATGAGGGAGAAAAGATCTCGGCCAAAATTTTAGTTAATCACATTGGAAAAAACATTAGTTCAAATTCACCAGTTAAAAATCTAAAGGATGATCCAAACTTATCACTAATGTTGAATCGAGATTTAATGCACGGATGGAATGTGATCGTTAAATCCTCGGGATCGGAGCTTGATAAAGGTTGGGTGCAGTTAAAGGTTAACGACGTGCCTGTGGGGCGTATTTATGGTGGTCATTATTATTTGTCTGATTTTTTACCAGAGCGTGATTCACTTTCTGTAACATTGTATGATGATAAAAGTAGTCTCTGTTTTTACAAGGGTAAGACAGTAACCAAAAAGTTGGGTAGAGCACATCAATTGCGATGGTTTGCATCTAGTATAAACACACATCCTGTTAATCGTAGGAATGGTTTGCCAGATCCTGAGTTGGAGTTGGCTTATGACGACCAGTTGATTTACATAAGGAGCAACGGGATTCCCACTTTTCAATTTGTCCAGCGCACGCCGAACCCAATTGAAGGGCAGGACTATAATTGGGAGATACCACGTTTCCCGAAAATTAATGATCAGCCACAGCAAATTCCACTGCTCGGACTTGCAGCTATCCTTACTGTAGGTTTGCCGATTTACGGGCCGAACGAGGCTCAGCATCCGCATCCATATGGTGATCCGTTTATTAATGAGGTTCTTGATTACTGTCATGGACACACAGCAGGGAGGGGTGATTATCATTTTCATTATGCTCCTACTTGTTTGTTAAAAACCCCGGATGGCAAAGAAGAGCATTATAATGTTGTTGGGTACTCATTAGATGGATTCCCAATTGTTGCTCATTACATTTCTGTGTTAGACGAGAAAGGAAATCCAATTCTTGATGCCAATGGAGAATTTCAATTTAACTGGCAGGAGGTTTCAGGTTATGAACCTAATGATTCCTATCGACGTGATGTATTAAATGGATCTCAAACATCAACTTATGTGTGGGAGCAGTATGAATATAAAACATCAAGAATAAATCGAACTTTAGATGAATGTAACGGTCGATTATTGAGTAAACGCACTTTATCTGACGGTAAAAAATTTGATGAGCGTGATTTTTTTAAGGCTGAATATGCATATTTCCTGACAGGAGAATTCCCTTATGTAATAGCTAAGTACAAGGGAGTTGCTAAAGTTCGATCTGGCCGGCGCTCTTATAATCGAGAACGAGGTGGGCGTCGTAGTTCTTCGCGTCGTCCTTAATGAAAAAATTATGAAGATTATCCAAGTGTTAATTATAGCCATTTTTTCTGGTATTTCTTTTGTTGATGCACAATCCCAAGCTTCACGAAAATTGCGTAGTGATGTTTCCGGGTCCTTTGGTGGTGGCAGGGAATTTTTGGAGTTGTTCAAAAATGATAAGAACATGGATGGCAAAATATCCAGAGACGAACTGCCGGATGATCGCCATCAATGGATTAAAGATTATGACACTGATGGTGACGGCGCTATTTCCCGAAGAGAGGCCCGATTGATTGCTCCTTCAAATCAAATTGATCGATCGCGGCCCAGAGCTTCAGCTAGAAGTGGCGAAGGTCGCGGTTCGTCTGGCAGATCTCAACGATCTAATCGTTACTCACGAGATGGAGACAGGCGTTCTGCAGGCGATTTTCNNCGCTCTAATGGAGAACGGGANCGNTCAGGAAGATTNTTTCTTTTNATATTTGATAGCGATCGTAATGGTGAGATTTCAGCTGNTGAAATTCTAAATGCTAGTCAGNCACTTTATAAGTTGGATGCAAATGGTGATAAAAGACTGGACCTCNAAGAGATCGGATCTCTCCATAATAAATCTNACGANAGAAGGGGCTCAAACACACCTAATAGATCTCGGTTTAATGGTGAAGGGTCAGGTCCAAGTTGGCAAAGTTTTGTTACTCGTATATTTGAGAACGACAAAGATGGCGATGGGTTGGTTAGCCGTGAAGAGATGCCGAAGAGGATGATTGAGCTATTTGAATTAGGGGATATTAACAATGATGAATCTATATCGAGACGAGAGGCAATAGATATTTATAACCGTGCAAGTAGAAGGTAGTCCCTAATCACTGCTTTAATTGTTCAATATTTTTTGTTTTTAACCTCTTAATTCTTTATCGCTTATGTTGTTAGGTTTCCACATAATCTCGTAAGTTAATTATCATTATGAAATATTTATCAATGAATGTGTTTAAACATTTTATTATTTTAAATTTTGTTCTCTCATCTTCGTATCTTAGAGCTGACTGGGAAATTATTGAAAAGCCTAATCCTCAAGGCCCTGGTAAGGCTGTTGATGTTATAAATGCTGGGAAGAATGTGGCTCGTTTAGTTTATGGGGATGGGCAAATTAAACCTTTTCTGCATGTATTCGGTACTGATGGCGAATTGGTTACAAATCCTGGTCTTGATAAATCTGGTAAAGGTGCGGGTTTGTTTAATCATCATCGAGGAATTTTTATTGGTTGGAATCGTGTTACTTCGGATTTGGGTAAATATGATATGTGGCATAAAGGCGGCCCTGGCAATGGGCGCTATGACATTGTTAAATTTACAAATACTACAGGTGATAATTTTGGAAAGATAGTTGCACATATTAAATGGCGAGCGAACAAAAATGATGATCAAGGAAGTGATGTTATAATAAATGAACTTCGAAGTTTTACTGTTTCTAGCCCTAATGAAGAGTATACCCAAATTGACGCTAATTTTGAGATGATGGCTGAGCGAGATGTTAGTCTGGGTGGAGACTTGCAGCATGCAGGTGTACACTTTAGAGCTCATACAGAAGTTGCCAATCGTAAAGCAGAAACCAGTTATTTATGGGAGCCGCAATCAGCTAAAGGTAAAGGTAGGGTGATCAATGATAATCATCAATGGGTTAGGTTGTTATTTCCTATCGGAAAGCGCTGGTATACTGCCCAAGAGATGAATTCACCGGATAATGGAGTAAAGGAGTTGTCATGGCGTGACTACGGTCGTTTTGGTTATTTCTTGCCGAAAAATCTAAAAAAAGGGGACTCGTTCAATCTGAAGTTTCGCTTTGTTGTTGAGGAGGTTGATCCTCCTGCAAACGTGTCTAAACAGTCAGATTTACAAATAAAGGCTTCACAAAAAAAATGTGAGCAACGTTACAAGTCGTTTATCAAAAAAGTCACTTCTATTTAAGTGATTTTATCATTACTACTTTAATTGTTATATTTAGAAAATGTCGTCTATTTTCGACAAATTAAACCCAGCAGTTGAAGACCTTCCAGTATATCAGCCTGGGCGACCAATTGAAGAGGTTGCTCGTGAGCTTGGGTTGGATCCTGTCGAAGTTATTAAGGTTGCCTCGAACGAAAACCCCCTTGGGCCAAGCCCTTTGGCTATTGAGGCAATGCGCGGGGCAGTTAGTCAAAGTCACCTTTATCCTGATGGGAATGCTTATTATCTTAAAAACAAATTGGCAAATAAGCTCGGTGTTGAATCTTCTAACTTAATTCTTGGTAATGGTTCAAATGAGATCATTGAATTTGTTTCGCACATTCTCCTAAAGCCTGGAGATGATATCGTAGTATCACAATATTGCTTTGCGATTTATCCTTTGGTTGCGATGATGATGGGATCTGGTGTGATCTCTGTTCCTTCAGTTGCTTACGGTCATGATTTGCCCGCTATGTTGAAAGCTATAACACCTTCAACCAGAATTGTATGGGTGGCTAATCCAAATAATCCAACCGGAACATTGGCGGGGCAAGATGATGTGAGGTTTTTGGTGAAACAAGTTCCAAAAGATGTTTTGCTTGTTATTGATGAAGCTTATTATGAGTTTCTGGATGAACCCCTTGATTTATTGCCATTAGTCAAATCAGGTGAAATGCCAAATCTTTTGTTGATGCGAACCTTCTCCAAGATTTACGGTTTAGCTGGATTGAGGATTGGTTATGGGATTGGGCATCCAGATTTTATTTCTGCAATGGAGAAAGTTAGGCAGCCTTTTAATATTAATTCGATTGCCCAGTCTGGCGCGCTTGCTGCCCTAGATGACGAAGAGCATTTGAATGCAACTCGCAAAATTAACACAGAAGGCTTAAAATTCTTTGAGTCAGTTTGTTCAGACCTCGGGGTCGAGTTCGTGCCTTCGTATGCTAACTTTATATTGATCAAAGTTGGCGACGGAGTGAGGGTGTTTGAATATTTGCAAAAGTGTGGTGTTATATCCAGGCCAATGGCTGGATACGGGTTGCCAGAATGGATTCGTCTTTCAATTGGGACTTCAAATGAAAATATTCGATCTGCATCAGTGCTAAAAAGTGCATTAATATAGTTTCTTCCGCTTGCCAATTAGCATTCTTTTCTTTAGTGCTGGTTTGTAGATGAGTAAGTTGTTAGATGGGAAGACCGGCGTCGTATTTGGAGTTGCGAACAAAAACTCTATCGCATGGGGAATTGCCAAGGCCTGGCATAATGCAGGAGCTAGATTGGTATTTACCTATCAAGGTGACCGGCTAAAGGATAAGGTGCAAAAACTAGTATCAGAATTCGGAGATGATACATTGGTCATAGATTGCGACGTTAGTGATGATTCTGATATCGATCGTGTATTTAAGGAAGTTGATACTCATTTCAAAGGTAAACTGGATATGGTTTTACATTCTGTTGCATACGCTCCACGTGAAGCTTTAGAAGGTAGGTTTGTTGATACTGCCCGCGATGCTTTTTCAACTGCTCACGATATTAGCGCTTATTCTTTAGTTGCTTTAGCTAAACGCGCCGCGCCGCTTATGTCGGATGGTGGAAGTATTATAGCAATGAGTTATTATGGAGCGGAGAAAGTTGTTAAGCATTATAATGTTATGGGCGTTGCTAAAGCGGCGCTTGAAGCTAGCACTCGATATTTGGCTGCAGATCTTGGATCGGAAGGTATTCGTGTTAATTGCATTAGTGCAGGTCCGGTTAACACCCTTGCTGCTCGGGGAATTGCTGGATTTTCAGAGATGCTCAAACATTATGATGAACACGCCCCTCTTGGTCGAAATGTAACTCACGAGGAACTAGGCCAAACTGGAGTTTTTCTTGCGAGCGAGGGTGGTGCAGCAATCACCGGTCAGGTAATTTACGTAGATTGTGGATATCAGATTATGGGCGGAATGTAACTCTATAAATGTTAACTCCTTTTATTTAGCTCTTCGGTTAACCCTTCTCGAAATGTGGGATATATATAATTGTATCCGAACTTCTGTTTGAAAAGGTCATTGCTTACTCGTTTATTTGTAATACCTCGTTTGCGTGTAGCTGGGTCAATGGGAGGAGCATTTGGTGGCATCGGGCGGCCGGTTGTTGAACTTAGCCACTTAAAAAATTCGAATTGAGTGACAGGTTCATCGTCGGTTATATTGTAAGTACCTCCAGGTTTTGATAGAGACTTAATAATCGCTTCTACAAGATCATTTCGATGTACCATATTAATAAATCTTTCTCCTTTGCCATCGATTTTGGCAATTCCTTTCATGTATTGATTAAATAGATAGCCTCTTTCAGGCCCGTAAATCCCTGAGGAGCGTAAAATTGTGGCTGGTTTACCAGTCTTTGTAACTATTTGCTCTGCATTCCAAAGTGCTTTACTAGTGGGGTTGCTTGGCGGGTTATTGTTGTCTTCATTTACCCATTCGCCTTTGGTTTCCCTATAAACGCTGGTGCTACTTATAAATACAGTTGAATTTATTGATGATTGAGTGCGAAGCCAGTTGGATATGTTAATTATACCTTGTCCGAATACATTCTTATATGCGTCTAGGCCGCCGCGTGATGAAGAGACAGAAATAATAACATTGTTGTAATCGTTTGGTATTTTTTGAATTTCCGATGTTTTTGTTATGTCTAGATTAAGGGGTAAAATGCCTAGTTCTGTTAAGCGAGCGTTATTTGTATTATTTCTGCATATGCCAGTAACTTCATGGCCTTTAGAAGACAAACGTTCTCCTAGAGTCTCTCCTGTATAGCCACAGCCAATAATTAGAGTCCGCACGTCTTTATTGTATCTCCGGATTAAGTATTCATGCGAACTATTTTGAGCTTTGCCCTAGGCGATTAGAAACGTATTTTTTTTGTGTCATATGGGCCGTATTAAAAAATTGAAGGCTAAACAGGTTTACATTCTTGCCAATGGAGATCTTCGTCTTTCAGCAAATCGTGTGTGCTGGAAAGAACAAGCCAGAGTGGAAAAAGTATTATCGAAAGCTATTGGAGAAGAAGGCTGGTCAGTAGTTCGAGCACATGCCTTTGATCGTAAAAAGCAGCACGGATTTATTGATTCACAAAAACGAGGTATAGAGGTCTTTCGGGAGTTAGATCCTGATGCCCCATTGATAGTTGCTGAATGTGTTTGGCAGTATAGTCAACATATATTGCCTGGTCTTTTAACCCATCGAGGTCCAATACTTACTTTAGCTAATTGGAGTGGAATGTGGCCTGGTTTAGTGGGCATGTTAAACCTTAACGGGTCTTTAACAAAAATGGATGTTAAATATAGTACTATATGGAGTAAGAATTTTTCAGATAGCTATTTTAAGAGAGGATTAAGGCAATGGTTAAATGAAGGAGAAATTAGCCATGATCAAAGTCATGTTAAAAACATTCAATTATTAAGCCTTCCTTTAAGAGATGTTCAACTCGGCCGATTAGAGGCGAAAAAATTTCGAACTAATAAGGCGATAATGGGAGTATTCGACGAAGGGTGTATGGGGATGCACAATGCTATTATTCCAGACGAATTACTTAATCTAACTGGTGTTTTTAAGGAGCGACTCAGTCAGTCCGCGTTATATGCAGCGATGATAAAGATTAAAGATGAAGAGGCTGTAGCTGTATACGATTGGCTAATAAAAAAAGGTGTAAAATTTAAGTTGGGTGTAAATGAGGAAGAGGAACTTACTGAGTCTCAAATACTTCTGCAGTGTAAAATGTACATAGCTTCTTTACGTATCGCAGATGAATTTGGTTGCTCGACGATAGGAATACAATATCAACAGGGATTGAAAGATTTATCACCTGCTAGTGATTTGGTAGAAGGCATGCTTAATAATGTTGACCGTCCTTCAGTTACTTCAACTGATGGAAGAGTGCTTTTCCCTGGTGAAGCGATGCCGCATTTTAATGAAGTCGATGAATGTGCAGGTCTGGACGCGCTGGTGACTTATCGCCTTTGGAGAGAACTTGGATGGCCGCCGGAAAACACGTTACACGACTTGCGCTGGGGAGCCCCATGCAAGATTAATGGTAAAAGTGAATATGTGTGGGTTTTTTTGATTTCTGGAGCAGCGCCGCCTTCGCATTTTATTGGAGGTTGGAAAGGCGCGTCAAGTGAGCGCCAGCCTTCTATGTATTTTCGCCTAGGGGGAGGGACTCTTAAAGGAGTTTCAAAGCCTGGATGGATTGTGTGGAGTCGCATATTTGTTATGAATGGCGTTTTGCACTGTGACATTGGTGTGGCAGAAGTTGTGAAATTGTCTAAGAAGGAAACTGAAAGACGGTGGAAAGAAACAACCCCGCAATGGCCTATTATGCATGCTGTAATCAAAGGGGTTAACCGTGATCAGATGATGGCGCGTCACAAGTCAAATCACATTCAAGTTGTTTATGTTCCTAATGAAAAATCTGCCCATAAAGGAGCTAGGATTAAAGCTTCCATGCTAAGTGAATTGGGTTTGCAGGTTCAGCTTTGTGGGGATGTAGATTTGAAATGAATATGAGTAGAGAGGGCAAAACTACCGAACGTAATTCTTCTATTTATCTATGGCGGTGGCCTATCGTAGTTATTTTATTTGGGTTATTTGCTCTTGTAGCATTTATAAATATTCTAAGAGTTCCCGGAAAAGTTATTGAGTCCACAGGTAAGGGAGCTGCAGATATTGTGGGTTCATTTAATGAAGCTGCAGAAAAATTTCGTAGAGGTACAATTACAGAAACTTTTACTGCATCCATTCCAGAGTTTCAAAATGAAAAAGGAGGACTGTTAGAGCTTGCTAAAGTAATGGTAACTGAAACTTTTAAAAGTCAGGATGAGCTAAAGTATGATTTTAACTGGTTTGAGCTTAGTGCAGGAACCACGACTACTGAGATTCGGGTTCCTGTAACATACAGGTATCATTTGCGGATGCGTGACCCATGGAGATTAGATGTAGTTAATGGAGTCTGTATGGTTTATGCTCCTGAAATAAGACCAAGTCAGCCACCGGCTTTACACACAAATAGAATGGAAAAATCTTCAGATGAAGGCTGGGCTCGTTTTAATGCTTCGGAGCAAATGGATGACCTTTTGAAAACAATTACCCCTACTATTCGAAAGTATGCTTCAGATGACAGGCGCATTTCATCTGTTCGTGAGAATTGCCGCAAGACAGTTGAGGAATTTGTCAAAAGTTGGTTGTTAAGGGAAGGCCAATGGGGAGAAGGCAGTTTTTCTATTGTGAAAGTTTACTTTCCGAGNGATGAGGGCTTTGTTAAACCGGATTTTCCTAAAAGCCTTGATTAGAAAAGAACGGCTTAACTATTTGCAGCATTGGTTTTTACAGATTACGGTTTCGCGCCTGCAATTTAAGGGGAGAGTAAATGTCAAACAAAGTAATACCTGAACATGCTAGCGCATTGTCCGTTTTTGATAATATCAAGCGTACAAAATTAGTTTTTGGAGATGGTGTGTCTTTGGCTTCTGGAGAATTGGCTAAAGAATTAGGATTAAAACATGTTCTTTTAGTTACCGATAGGGGATTGGTTGAAGCAGGGCATGTGGAAGTTGTTAGAGACTCGTTATCGAAAGCTGGTATTAAGGTTACATTATTTGATCAGGTTATTGAGAACCCTACAACTGATTGTGTTGAAAAAGCTAAACAAGCAGCCAGTGAAGCCAAGGTGGATTCATTTATAGGGCTTGGAGGTGGTAGCTCTATGGATACAGCTAAAGGGGCAAACTTTCTCTTAACAAATGGAGGTCGAATGCATGATTATTGGGGTGTCAATAAAGCAACCAAAGAAATGCTTCCTCTCATTGTTATTCCCACGACAGCCGGTACCGGAAGTGAATGCCAATCTTTTGCTCTTATTTCTGATTCAAAAACTCACCAGAAGATGGCGTGCGGCGATTCCAAGGCAGCTGCTAAAATTGCTATACTCGATCCCGGATTAACACTTTCACAACCTGAAAATGTTACGGTTTGTACTGGTATTGATGCTATTGCTCATGCTGTTGAAACCGCTGTAACTAATAAAAGAAATAAGTTATCAACACTCTTCTCTGAGGAATCTTTNAAGCTGCTTCTTCCAAATTTTACTAAAGTGCTTAATCAGCCTAATGATATCAGTGCTCGTGGTAGCATGTTACTTGGAGCTGCAATGGCAGGATGTGCTATAGAAGCNAGTATGCTTGGGGCAGCTCACTCTTTGGCTAATCCGCTGACTGCTCATTACAACATTGTTCATGGCCAGGCCGTTGGAATGATGCTTCCTTATGTTGTCCGCTTTAATTCGGAAATAGAAGAGTGTAGGGGTGTTTATGTGAATTTAATGAAGGTTGCTCAGATTGAATGTGAAAATGAATCAGCTGATNAAGTCAATAATTTGGNTGCATATTTACTGAACTTACTNCAGCAGACGGGTCTGCCGATTCGATTGCGGGACGTTATAGCTGATAAATCAGAATTAAAAGTTCTAGCAAANGAAGCGTCGGCACAATGGACCGCTGGATTTAACCCTCGTTTAGTTGGGGAAATTGAGATGGAAAAGATATATATTGATGCTTATTAGGCTTAATTTTTTTTCTTAAATTTTACTTTTTTGTTTTTGGCTGTTTCAATAAGCACGTGACTAAGGAAGAAATTCTTCAAATTTTTAGAGATTCTGGAGCTTTATTAGAAGGTCATTTCATTTTACGAAGTGGATTACGTAGCAGGCAATTTTTTCAATGTGCATTAGCATTGCAGGATATGCCTAGCGTGGAGCTTCTAGGTGCGGCTTTAGCCTCGAAACTAAGAGCTTATTCCCCGGTTACTGTTTTAGCTCCGGCAATGGGAGGACTTGTAATTGGTCAGGAAGTTGCTCGGCAGTTAGGTGTTCGATTTGTTTTTGTTGAAAAGGAGGATGATGTTCTTGTGCTGAGACGCGGTTTTAAGATTTTTCCAAATGAAAAAATCGTTATCGTGGAGGATGTAGTGACTAAAGGGGGGCGTGTTTCTGAGGCAGTTTCTATAGTCAAGAAACATCAAGCAGAGGTGTGCTCGATTGGAGTCCTTGTTGATCGTTCAAATGGAAATGCAAAGTTAGGAGTGCCAATGGAATCCTTGTTGTCAATGACAGTTGAAACTTTTGCAGCTGATAATTTGCCAGAGGATCTTAGCGGTATTCCAGCTGTAAAGCCTGGTAGTTAATCCTGCTTTGTCAAATCTACACAAATTAAATTTCCACCTTTCTTTTTGATTCCGTCTCTTACATAAAGTTTTCCATCAGCATAGGCCGGCATGCACCAGTTAATTCCGCAAACCTGAGTGCGGCCGAGTTCTTTAAATTTTATTTTAGATGCAGAAAACAAGCATAATTCACCACCGCTCGTTAGTGAAAGAATGTTGTTTTTCATTACAATGAAGGCTGCCATTGCTCTTTTTGAATCAGGGAAGGATAAACTGTCATTACTCCAAACTGTTTTGCCGGAATTAATGTTAACGCATACGAGTTTTGCTGGGTCGCCAAGGCCGTAATAATGTTCATTTACTAAGACGCCATGGCTTATATTTGGTTGTGCTTCAATATTCTTCCAAATTACTTCTGCACTAAGATTCTCATTGCTTTTTGTAATCTGAATTCCTTGCAAGCCAACTTGGTGGGATCCTGCGATTACTATATTTTTATAGACAAGAGGAGCTGCGACATGGCGGCCGTAATCCGTCTTCATTGGAATGTGCCAAAGTTCCTCGCCGTTGCGTACGTCGACGCCTGTAACACCTTTTACAAAGAAACAGATAAATTGTTGTTTTCCTGCAAGTGTTGCTGGTATTGGAGGGGCATATCCAGGTTCGTAATCTAGTGCATTCCAGATTAATTGTCCGGTTTTTCTACTAAAGCAAACGACGCTGTTTCTTTTGCCTCCGACTAAAGCGTAAACCATGTCTCCGATAACTAGTGGTGCATTTGTAAAGCCATGGCGGCGAGCCCCTGGTGTTAAACCTTTTTCTCCTATGAATTTCATCCCAAGAGTTGAATAATCTACTTCCCAAAGGATTTTTCCAGATTGAAAGTCCAAGCAATGGAGAGTGCCTCTGCTGCATTGGGCGAAAACTTGCTCTCCAACTACAACAGGAGTACATCTGGGGCCGCGTGGGCCTTGTCCATCTTCAAAAACAGGTGAAAGTTCAGTAGCCCATTTTACTGAGCCATCATCTGCAGAAATTGCAACCATCGTTTCATTGTTGTTTCGATTTTCGAAAAGAAAAACAAATCCATTTGAAACAACTGGGGATGCTAGTCCTTCTCCAGATTTTATTTTCCAAATTGCTTTTGGTTGATCGGGTAAACTGTTTAATGCTAATCCTTCTTTTGGNAGTATTCCGTCACGAGTTGGGCCTCTCCATTGAGGCCAATCTAAAGCAAGGGCTGAAAAAATAGACTGTCCAGAGAAATAAAATAGCAGCAAAAAAATGGCATATGGAAACCGGTGAAATATAAATGGAAATGCGGACATCGAAGTGAGTAAAAACAACCCAAGCTTAACGGGCAAGCCTTCTGATTAGCAAAAATCTTTAGAAGTAATTAAGTATAATTTAGTTATGATTTTCTTCTTGTGTGNTAAAATAGTATTTATCTTTTAAAAAAGACAGTNAGTTTTATTTTTTTTGATCTATTCTATATNTGTTTTTTTCTATATTGTTNNCCCCTNNGATCTCATTGAGATTATCACAATATTTTCATATTTTGCCTCTGAATNATTAANGGTTTTATCAAGTATTTAAATTTGTTTTAGGTNGTTATCNATAAGTATTNGTTTAATAATTTTAAATTATAAAAGTAGTATGAATAAGCATAAAATTAATAGTAATTTCCTTCTGCTTTTAACTAGTACTATTTGGGGTTTTGGTTTTGTTGCACAGGAAAAAGGTGCTCAATACCTTGGGCCAAACATGTTTAATGGAGCTCGATATACAATCGGTGCGATCTGTTTATTCGTAATCCTCATTATTTATCATAGAGGCCGGTTTCTTGATGGCTTTCGGTCAAGAGATTGGATCAAGTCTAGTTTGAGTGCTGGAGGTTTTCTTTTTTTAGGGTCGTTATTACAGCAAGCAGGAATTACTGATGAAGATACNGGGGCNGGTAAGGCCGGATTTATAACTGGCTTATACGTTGTGATTGTTCCGTTATTTGGATTGTTTATTGGGCGTCGTGCAAGTTTTCAGACATGGGGAGGAGTNGNTCTTGCCACTGTTGGTTTATGGTTATTGAGTTTTAAGCAAGCAGGTGCNAAATGGTCAATTGGTGAAGGTGATTTACTTGTCTTCTTTGGTGCGTTTTGTTGGGCAGGCCATGTACTTGTTATAGATAGGTATACCAACCGCGTTTCATCATTACATTTGGCAATAGGTCAAGTAGTTGTATGTGCATTGTTGAGTTGGTTAGTTGCNTTTTTCAAAGAGCCAATTGATATGCTTGCTTTTCAGGGGGCGTTTTTNCCAGCACTGTATCTNGGGGTGATGTCAATTGCTATAGCGTTTACTCTTCAAATAATTGGACAAAAAAGGGCAGACCCGACGCATGCTTCAATTATATTTGCAATGGAAGCTGTTGTTGGAGTTTTTGCTGGTTGGTTGATTTTAAATGAGCAGTTATCTGCGAGAGAATTAATCGGCTGTTTAATGATGTTTTGNGGGATGTTGGTTTCTCAAGTTCCAATTAGATATATTAGGTTGGGTTTAACCAGTGATAACAATACTTCAATAAAATGATCATACATGTACTTGTCTCTNTATAATAAATCTAAAANCTTTGCATTAAGTACCNTCTTTGCNACATCTGCATACTTTTGCATGGGTTTGGACTGGGAGGNAGGTTCTGGATATCGAAAATTAAATCTATCTGTGCCGGCTAAAGGTAGATCGGGATTTACTTCTATGCCTATAATTCAATCAGGAGTTCGTTTTACCAATAAAGTTTCAGAGGCGAGTTTGGTAAAGCGTTCTAACCTTTTGAATGGATCAGGTTTGGCATTGGGAGACGTTAATGGAGATGGTTTATGTGATATTTATTTTTGCCGACTTGAAGGGCCTAACGAATTGTATCTAAATCAAGGCGAGTGGCGCTTTAGGCTAGCTTCAAAAAACAATAGTGTGTCATTTGCTAACTTCTTTAGCCGGGGGGCTACTTTTGCAGACATAGATGGTGATGATGATCTTGATTTGCTTTTAACTACTTTCCGAAATGGAGTTCGAATTTCTATTAATGACGGAAAAGGCAATTTTAAAGATATTAGTAATAAATCAGGGTTATCCTTAAAAACATCTTCCACTACTTTGGCTCTGGGAGATATAGANGGTGATAGCGATCTTGATTTGTATATAGCTAATTTTGGNGAGCTCGCATTGTTGAGAGATGGCGGAAATTTTGCTGTACGTAAATTAGGTGGTAAGTCTGTTTTGACTGGAAGGGATTCTAAGCGTTTAAAGATTATTGATGGTAAAATAATTGAGTTTGGTGAAGCTGATACATTGTATATAAATGATGGTAAAAGTTTCTTTAGGGAAATTCCTTGGAGGGAAAATAANTTTTTAGATCATAACGGTAATCAAATTGTTGAGCCAATTGAGTTTGGATTCTCTGCACAAATTAGGGACATAAATACAGATGGTTATCCTGATATTTATGTTTGTAACGCTTTTCACACTCCAGATCGGCTATGGTTGAATAACGGAAGGGGAGAATTCCGAGAAGCTGGGCCTATATCTATTAGGTCTATTTCTTACGACTCAATGGGTGTTGATTTTNCTGATATTGATATGGATGGAGAACTGGATTTTTTTGTAACTGAAATGGCTAGTAGAAATCCGGTAACTAGATTACTTAAAAGTAGTACTAATACTTATAAGTCGCCAGATTCCAGAGATATCTTGAGCAGAATTCAAGTAGGGCGAAATACCATGTTTTGGAATCGTGGTGATGGGACTTTTGCTGAGGTCGGTCGATATGCAGGAGTTGAAGCGACTGATTTCTCTTGGCAGCCGGTTTTTATGGATATTGATCTTGATGGATATGAAGATTTGTTTGTTGTAAATGGTCGCTTTCATGATGTTAATGATCGTGATGCTATTGCAAAGTATTCCCGCCTTTCGAAGGCTAAGAGAGAGCAGAATGGGGTGCTTTTTTTTCCATCATTTGCAACATCAAATGTTGCCTATCGCAATTTAGGTAATTTCCGGTTTGCTGANATGAGCAAAGAGTGGGGGNTTGACTCATTCCAAATGTCTCATGGGGTTGCGGCNGGGGATCTTGATAATGATGGTGATATGGATTTAGTAATTAANTGTTTAAATCAGCCAGCGTTAATTTATCGAAATAACGCAATAGCGCCAAGAGTGGCTGTACGATTAAAAGGGCTAGCTCCAAATACTAGAGGAATTGGGGCCAAGATTACTGTTGTTGTTGGGAATATTCGCCAGACCCATGAGGTTGTAGCTGGCGGGCGATACTTATCGAGTGATCAGTCGNTGCAAACATTTGCTATGGGTGTAAGTAAGGTAAATAGGTCTATTGAAGTTGCATGGCCAAGTGGTCAAATTTCTTTCATTAATAATCCTGAACCCAATTGTCTTTATGAATTTATAGAGTCTGTAAGAGGATTTTCTTCTAAAAACAAATCCCCAGATCCAGAAGTGGAAACATTTTTCGAAGACGCCAGTAGGCTGTTAAATAACAATCATTCTGAAAATCTTTACGACGACACACTGCTGCAACCTATGTTGCCTCGTCGGCTTGACCGTTCAGGGCCTGGTCTTGGATGGTTTGACTATGATGGAGATGGGGATGAAGATTTATTAATAGGTGCATCTTCTGGTTCTTCTATCGTTATTTATCAAAATCTTGGGGATGGTAGATTTGGGCAAATTACTGGAGAATCTGGGCTAAAAGTTCCTGGGGATGTGGTGAGCGTAAGTGGTTGGGTTAATAGTGCAGGTGTTCGTCAATGGTTGGCAGCAATAAGCAATTATGAGTCTCCTCGGTTGAAAGCTCAGATGAGATCTTTTCGTAAAAGNGTTGGTATTGGTGTGAGTGGAAAATTATTAGGGGATACAATGCCAGGGCCAATTGCTGTTTCTGATATTGATGCTGATGGGGATTTGGATGTCTTTGTTGGAGGCAGAGCTGTTACCGGGCACTATCCTCAGGCCTCGGTCTCAGCATTATTCATTAATAACGATAAAGGCCTGACTCTTTCTTCTGGAGTCTTAAGTGTTTCTCATGGAATTGTGAACGGCGCTGTTTTTAGTGATCTTGATACTGATGGGTATCCTGAATTAATACTTGCTACAGAATGGGGGCCTGTTCGTGTATTTAAGAATCAGGAAGGGAAGTTTTTTGAGATTACAGATGCGATTGGCTTGGCTGGTTTTACCGGGCTTTGGCAAGGTGTTGCCACTGGGGATTTTGATGGCAATGGTAAGATTGATATTGTTGCAACAAATTGGGGGCTAAATTCTTCTCTAAAGCCTAACGTTATTAATCCACCGAGACTTTATTATCATTTTAATGAATCAAGTACTCCGACGTCACTTATGTTAGGTGTTTGGGATGAATCAATTTCTTCATATGTTCCGACAAGGGGTTTAAACTATTTGTTTAATGGATATCCGAAATTAAGGGGGGTCTTTAAGTCATATCAGGAATTTGCAACAGCAGGCATAATTAAGCTTTCTGATTATCATGTGGCGACACCAAGCTCTTTGACTGCTGTAGTGTTACAATCAATGATTTTCCTGAATCAAAATGAAAGGTTTGAAGCTAAGCCTTTGCATCCGGAGGCTCAGCTTTCCCCGGCGTTTGGTGTTTCTGTTGGTGATCTTGATGGAGATGGGCTAGATGATTTATTTCTTTCCCAGAATTTTTCTTCATATCCAACAAATGAGGATCGAAATGATGCTGGACGAGGTTTGTGGCTTCGTGGAGTTGGAAATTCTAACTTTATTCCTGTGAGTGGTCAGGAATCTGGAATCACTATTTATGGCGACCAAAGAGGCTGTGCGTTGGCTGATTATGATGGAGATGGGAGGCTTGATCTTGTTGTTGCACAAAATGATGGGCTTACGCGACTATTCCGTAATAATAAAGCCAAAGCTGGCTTAAGGATTAGATTATCAGGGTCTAAGGGGAATCCAGATTCCATTGGTTCTGTAGCTCGTTTGCTATTTGGAAACAGCTCTACTTCTGTAATTAGGGGCACATGGAGAGAGTGGCAACTTGGAAACGGTTATGGTTCTCAGGACGGTTTGGTAAAGGTTTTTGCTATGCCAGAACCTCCTTCAGCAATTGAAGTACGTTGGCCTGATGGTGAAGTTACTATCACTTCATTGCCTGCGGGCTTGATAGAAGCAACTTTAACATCAAACGGGAAGATTATTAATAAAAAAACAAAATAACTGTCACTACTTTTCTCAATATGAGCAAAGTTTAAGCTGGTGAGCAGTCTGTTGCTGGTTAAAAATATTCGCACTTCAGAATTTTATAGCAAATGAAATTATCAAACTTGTTTCGCCGTGTCGTTTATTTAATAGCGACTGTTTTCTTATTCATTGGTTTTAATATGTCGGCATTAGCTGGCGATCCTCCAGAAGGTTTCAAATCGCTTTTTAATGAGAAAGACCTATCAGGTTGGTGGGGGTTGGGAACTGAGGACCCTGCTAAATGGATGGCTCTGACGCCTGAAGCTCTTCTTACAAAAGAGACTAGCAGTTTAGAAGACATCGCAAAGCATTGGTCAGTTGATGGTGATGAGCTTGTTAATGACGGTAAGGGACTCTATTTAAGTACAAAAAAGAATTATTCTGATTTTGAATTATTATTAGAATACAAAACTGTAGCTAAAGCAGATAGTGGTATTTATTTACGTGGTATTCCTCAGGTTCAAATATGGGATTATACCGAGGAAGGAGGAAAGTGGAACATAGGAGCTGACAAAGGTTCTGGTGGATTATGGAATAATAGTAAAGGTGCTGCAGGCAAAGACCCTATTGTGCTAGCGGACAAACCTTTTGGGGAATGGAATAAGTTTAGAATTATAATGGTTGGTGAGCGTGTTTCTATATGGTTGAACGGCAAAATGGTTGTTGATCATGCTCGATTGGAAAATTATTTTAACAGAACAGGGCCAGTTCCTAAAGCTGGCCCCATTCAATTACAAACACATGGAGGGGAAATTCGCTGGCGTAATATTTTCATTCGTGAAATAGGATCAGTTGAAGGTAATGAATTTCTTGCTGCAAAGGATGGGGATGGTTTCAAGAAGGTTTTTAATGGAAAAGATCTAAAAGGATGGGCTGGCCCGATTGACAATTATGTAATTAACAATGGAACTATTCAGTGCAAAAAGGGTAGTGGAGGGACAATTTATGTTAACGAAGAGTTGACTGATTTTTCAGTAAGATTTGAATATAAAGTTCCGCCTGGTGGAAATAATGGTCTGGCTATTCGTTATCCTGGAAGTGGAGATACTGCATATGTTGGCATGTGTGAGTTACAGGTGCTTGATGATACTGCAAAGAAATATGCAAAATTACATCCTGCACAGTATCATGGTTCTGCATACGGTATGGCGCCTGCCGTTCGTGGTTATCAGCGAAATGTTGGTTATTGGAATTTTCAAGAAGTTACTGTTGTCGGTTCGACAATAAAGGTAGAGATGAACGGGACTCGAATACTAAATACTGATTTATCAAAGGTTGATAAGCCTATGTATGATATTGGCAAATTCAAAGGGCGATTGCGTAAAGCAGGATATTTTGGTTTTGCTGGNCANGGAGACGCGGTTTCTTTTCGAAATGTTCAGATCAAATCACTTAAATAATTGAATTTTNAAGCGTGGNATTTTTACCGCAATTTCGATTCACTAAGGTAATTTTNACTATTGGCCCGTCGACTCTTGATGTTGACNTTCTAAGGGGTTTATTGCGTGCCGGGGTTGATATATGTCGTATTAATATGGCTCATGCTTCACATGAGTGGACATTAAATGCTGTTGATGCGGTTCGAACTGCCTCTATTAAAGAAGGTANAGAGGTGTCGATTTTAATGGACATTAAGGGGCCTGAAATAAGAACAGGATTTCTTGATGAGCATATTCATTTAGATAAAGGTCAATACATAGACCTTACACAATCAGATGAGGCTATTCCTGATGGAGATATCCCTGCAGTTGATATCAATTACCCATCGTTGATTGATGAGGNGGAAATAGGTGATGTTTTGTTGGTTGATAGTGGGTTGATGCGTTTTGAGGTTGTAGAAGTTCTTATAGATCGACTTCGGTGCTGTGTTGTTATTCCTGGAGCGATGGGAAGCCGGCGGCATATTAATATTCCGGGGAAGAAAATTAACCTTCCAGCTATGACCGAAAAAGATATAGCTGACACTAAAGTTGGTATTAGTACTAATGTTGATTTTTTCGCTTTATCTTTTGTTAGAGAGGCTGGGGACATTAATCAATTAAAACAGTTTTTATTAGATAACAAATCTACCGCTCAAGTTGTTGCTAAGATTGAAGATCAAAGTGGGATTGAAAATTTACAAGAAATTCTAGATGTTTCAGATGCTTTAATGGTTGCTAGAGGAGATCTTGGAATCGAGGTTCCTTACGAGGAATTACCGATAATTCAAACGCAAGCTGTGAGTAANGCCTTGAGTTCGGGTAANCCGGTTATAATGGCCACTCATTTGTTGGAGTCTATGATCGAGAGCCCAATGCCTACTCGAGCTGAGATCACAGATGTATCAAATTCGGTGTTCGAGCGTGTTGATTGTGTTATGCTTTCTGGTGAGACCAGTGTTGGCAAATATCCTGTAGAGTGTGTTAAAGTTCTTAATAAAATAACGCAAAACGTTGAAAGACATGCTGGTCGAGGTGGTTTTAATGAGTCATTGTCATTAGCTACGACTAGGGAAAAACTGATGAANTCTGCCGTTGTTCTTGCCCGTGAACTTGGGGGNGTTGGTATNGTTGTTTTTTCTTCAACTGGACTTCATGTTCGAACTTTAGCTGCTTTAAGGCCACATGGTTGTCCTATATTTGTTTTCACNGAAAAGAAAAAGATTGTTAGTGATACAAAAATGCTCTGGGGTGTTAAAGCGTTTTTAGTTGAATTTAAAGACAGTCAAGAGTCAACAATTAGCGACTCCATATACCACCTCCAGTCTGCGGGCTATGCGAAAAAAGGTGACCAGTTAATTGTTGTGCCGAACTTATTATTCGGAGAAGTAAATATGGTTCAAGTTCGTGATGTATAATTCTTAAACAATATTTTTTATTTTTTCTTCTTCAGATTTTCAATTTGCTCTTTATTCAGGATTTCTGGCTTNGCTCCGTTTTTTATTTCTTCACTTGAAGGCACTCGAACAATGTTGCTTTTAGCTTTAATTTCTTTTTTGAATGAAATTAGTTCTATCTCAAATCGAAGAGTAGAGTAGGGTGGNATTTTAGCTCCTTTACCACGAGGNCCGTACGCTAAATGTTGAGGAACGACGATCTCCCATTTAGCTCCTGGGCTCATTTTAGTAATAGCCTCAGTCCATCCTCGAATAACTCTGTTAAGCACAAAATTGCTCGGTTTTTTTCNAGAGAATGAGCTGTCAAATTCTTTTCCATCAGTAGTCCATCCGCGGTAATTAACTTCAACACTATCCTTACTTGTAGGGCTAGTGCCTTTACCTTTATTAATAATTCTATATTGAAGTCCGGTGGAAGTGGTTTTAACTCCAGTTTTCTTTCTATTATTTGCTAAAAATTCTGCTCCTTCTTTTTTGGTCTTATCAATTAAAACCATGCGTTTTGCTTTTTCTTTGTCTTGGTATTTTTTCCAGACTTCATCTAGAATTACCTTTGCTTCATCTTCAGAAATTAATGTGTCCTGTGTCTGGTATGAAGCTTTTACAGCTTCCATAAAGATTTCAAAATCTAATTCCATTTCCTTAGTTTTGAAGTCTTTGCCAATTTGCATTCCTACAGCATAACTAAACTTTTCGGTTGGGGTAGTTGGTTTTTTACTGTCAGCAGAAAATGCTGTAAGGCTAGATACAATAATTAGTATGATTATTTTTTTCATTGATACAATTACTTGCTGCTAAAAATAGCTTTTAGGTCGAATCTTGCACTTTCTATTGTGCTGCGCATATAAAATTGTCCATTACTAAAAGCACCATGAGTCCAGCATTTACCTTTAATTGCCTTAAATCTTCCAAGCTCTGAGTAGCCATTTGTAGATGCATCACAAATAACGACCTCACCTGAATCGCTAGTTGCTATCAACTTACCGTCTACTAGAATTACTCCTCCAGGGCCGAATCCAGACTTAGACCATTTGATTTCTCCCGTTTTCAAATTTACACATTTAAGGGGGCCGTCACCATATTCTTTGAACTGGAACATTCCATATAGATGTCCATCAATACAGACTGGCGTACTCCAGTGATTCATTAGCTTATTTGGTTTCTTCCAGATTTGAGTAGCTGAATACTGGCCGGATNTGTAATTGATTTCAAAAGCAGCGGCTCCTACTCCATAACCAGCTGAGCAATAGACGATATTATTCTCAACAATTGGTGATGCGGCAGTAGATATTTTAAACGGATGTTTTGCTCTCCAAAGAACATTCCCGTTTTTGATATTGCATGAAACCAGTCCTTTTTGAGTTAAAAAGATAACCTGCCGCTTACCATGTATTTCTGTGACAATTGGACTAGCATGAGTCATTTTGTCGCTTTCGCTACTCCATACAGTTTCACCTGTAATTTTGTTAAACGCTAATAGTGATTCTTCTTCACCGCCTCCGCATACGAAAATTAAATTGCCATCAATTATGGGTGTTGCTGCGTTTTGCCATCTAATTGCTTGGGCATTGTGCTTTTTGACTAAATTAACAGTCCATTTTTTATCTCCATTTTTTGCATCAAGGCAGTGCAGAGTTAATCTGCCATCAAGTATAAAGACAAGCTTACCATCACTTGAAGGTGTGGTTCTGGGCCCGTCTCCGCCTTTATTGTTCTTAGCTCCGCTGTTACCACCGCCATCATATTTTGCGATATTAAGTATTTTACTCCATAGTTTTTTGCCAGTGTTATGGTCAAGGGCAAGGCATGCCTCGCGTTCAACTCCATCTATGTTTTCCATTACGATGGTAAAGACTCTGGAATTAGCAACAGATATGGACGAGAATCCAAGCCGGGTTGGAGTTTTCCAGATTGGCTTAATTTCAGATTCTGGCCAAGAGTTGATGCTGAATTTTTCAGATGAGGAACCATCAAAATTTGGCCCTCTGTATTGATTCCAATCTCCAGCATGAGAGTTGATGCTGTTTATGGCTATCACGCTTATGAGAAGCGTTATTCTTAGTATTTGCTTTTGCATTTGATTATAAGAGTAACTGATAAATTATATTATTTATTAAAATTATTTTTTTATCCCTAATCGTTCAGCTAATTCTATAGCTGCTGATTCATATGCGACGGATCCGGCACTATGTGGGTCGTATTGGATTATAGGCTTGCCGTGGCTTGGGGCTTCGGCTATTCGCGTTGCACGAGGTATTATTGTTTTAAAGACTTTGTCTTTAAAATGTTCTCTAACTTCGCCAACAACCATTCGAGATAGATTGGTGCGACTGTCAAACATCGTCATCAATACTCCAACTAACTCTAGTTGTTTGTTTATGCCTGATGACTTTAGTTGGTTCATTAAATCTGTAATTGAACTTATTCCTTCCAAAGGATAATATTCGCATTGTAGTGGTATGAGAAGCATTCGAGATGCAATCAAAACACTTAGTGTGAGTTTTCCTAGTGAGGGAGGGCAGTCTATTAGTACAACATCAAATTGTTTGTCTTTGACTATTGGTTTTAATGCTTCTTTAAGCCATGTTAAATGATGATCAGGGTTTTTGCGTGATTTCCCCTTCTTTGTTTCAAAAGATAATCTGGCTAATTCTACTTCAGCAGCGCATAAATCGAATTCGCTAGGGATAATAGATACATTTTCGCATTCAGTTTTAATTATTTGGTCTGCGAGTTTACGTTCTCCAAGTAAAACAGGGTAGAGGCTGGCGTTAGGTTTTTTTTCGAATCCAAGACCACTTGTGCAATTGGCCTGTGCATCCATATCAATTAGAAGGACTTTGATACCAATAGCACCAAGGCAGGCGGATATATTAACGGCAGTTGTCGTTTTGCCGACTCCTCCTTTTTGGTTTGTAATGGCGATTACGCTTGGCACTTGGCGATTTAAATGAACGAGTAAAATGATTTCAAGTCATTCGCTCTCTTTGATGATTTTAGATTGTCTGTAAATCCATTCTTTCTGGTTATATTTTTCATTTGTTAATTGACATATTTTTTCTCTATCTACTGGCATTGCAGTTCCATTAGTCTGCCAAGCTTCTTTGATTAGGTTTTTTACAAAATCAACGGTCACAGAGATGTTTTTACAAAATTTATCATGTGATCTGCTGTTCCGATATGATGGCTCCACAGATGGCATTTGAAGCGCTTGATCAAGTAGTGTAAGGTCCAGATGTAGTAAAAAAGTGCCATGGAATACTAAAGCATTTCTGGTTCTCTTTTGTGCGTTTCCTGAAAATTTCAATCCATTTATAGCGAGGTCTGTATGCCCCTCAATTGTAACTTTATGATTGAGAGCATCGCTAAATGCCTTTTGATGAGTTTTCATAATATGACAATTAGTCGAGCCAATNTTGCTTGTTCCTTCTTTGTCGCTTATTGGTAAAATTAATGAATAATTCAAACAGCCAGATGCTTGTAAAACAGCTCCTCCTCCGCTGAATCTTCGAAATATTTGGATTTTATTTTTCTTGCAGGATTCGACAAGGCATTCCCGGTGAATATTATTCCCATATCCAATAACGACAAAAGGTAATTGCGGCTCCCAGAAACGTAATGTTGCCTCTCTGTTTTTTGAATCAACCTCATTTAGAAGTATTTCATCGCATGCAAGATTCATGGCTGGTTCCGCATAGCTTTGATCTAGGGTTTTCATTGGTTGATTCTTACTCCTGAGTTAGATTGTTTGCGACGCCTTGGTTATTTAACTCTATTTAATGATGTCTCAAAAGAAATTTACACAAACTCTTCCTCATGAGGAGCTATTACAGTTAAAACGTTGGAATACTCCCACCATTTATAATGGCTGGGAGCAAATTACTAAAAATGATCCTGCTATATCAGGGATTAATCATGAAGTGACAACTGATTATATGCCTCAAATGGGGCCAATGGTTGGTTGGGCTGTAACAGTAAAAATTGAACCAAGTAATTCTAATTACAAAAATGATGCAGGACGAAGATGGTCAGAATATAGGGCTTATGTGGCTAATTTACCTGGGCCAAAGATTATAGCTATACAAGATTTAGATAAGCCTGCAACTGTTGGTTCTTTTTGGGGTGAGGTGAATGCTAATATACATAAAGCACTTGGTTGTGTTGGGACAATAACTGATGGAGCTGTTCGGGATCTTGATGAAATGACTAACGCAGGTTTTAAGGCTTTAGCTAAGCGCCTTTGTGTTGGTCATGCTCATGTTGTCCCAGTTGATTGGGGTTGTGATATTCAAGTTTTTGGTCAGACAATATCACCGGGGCAGCTTGTTCATGCTGATAAGCACGGTTTCCTTGCTGTTCCTTTTGGAGAGGAAAAAGGCTTACTAAAAGCCTCTGTATTTATGGATAAAAATGAATGTGATACTGTTATTAAATCAGCTAGAAATTTTTCGGGAAAATCTATAGACGATTTGCTTAGTGTTGTGAATGAAGCCGGTAAAGAATTTGGGGCGGCCGCAAAAGAGAGATTCGGTGGCTCAGGTGAGTTTGGTGATTAAATAAACGATTGCCCAATGGGTTTAATTACGAGTTCTGGCACATGGGCTATTGGAGGTAGCTTTGCGATTGCTATGGTTATATTAGCAATATCAATCGGCTTTAAAATTTTAGATCGATGTTCAGCTGATGGGGGAGTCGGTCGGTCATCTAATATAGGGGTGTCAACTTCACCGGGGAATATTGTTGTTACTCGAATTCCGTTTTCACGTTCGTCTTCTGTTGCACTTGTTCCCAATGCGGCCATTGCAAATTTGCTAGCATTATAAGCTACTCCTCCAAGAGGGGCTGCTCTTTTACCTGATGTGGACGATATATTTATGACTAATCCACTTTTATGTGGNCGCATAAGTTTCAGNCCATAGTGCATGCAATTGAAGGCTCCTGTAGCATTAATAGTCATTAACTTATCCCAATCGGNAGGANCGAGTTCACTCATAGACCGTTTGGGNACGTTTGCTCCCGCGCAATTTATCAGCAGATTTAATTGATCGAATTGTTGTTTAGTCCAATCGAACAATGATTCAACACTATTGCGATCTGTAACATCAACGCCATGAGTTAATATACTACTTCCTCCTTTAGAGGCTACATCGTCGAGTTTAGTTTGCCTTCTACCTGCGACTATTATATTCGCGCCTTCTTTTGCTAGTNNTAAGGCGATAGCTTCGCCCATGCCAGTTCCGCCACCTATTACCACTGCATTTTGCCCAGTAAGGGTCATAGAGGCGAAGGATACTCATTACCTGAAATGATGGAAGCCTGAGATATCTGAGTATTATGGTTAAATCTTTTATTTTTAGTTTTTAGCGATGAAATTGCCATTGAATCTGAAATTAATTAATTATTATTTTTAACATCTAGTTTTACAGCTTTTTTTGGCATCGAATCAATGGCGGTTTGTAGTAATTCCCGAATACGATCTGCATGATTGTTTTCACCTGCTTTTATATGATGTTGTTCATGCCTGTCCTTTGTAGAGTAGAGTTTTCCATTTTGGTAGAGTTTATAAAATTGATTTTGTGCCCAAATAATCTCCATTCCGTTTATTCCTTGGCCATTTAATTTTGCTGCTGGGCTATACTTTGGATAATAATATTGAAATATCCATTTCCTTGGATTGCCTTTATTTCCAAGGCATTGAGGCCAAAAGCTTTGGCCATCTAATTGTATGTTAGGCAGATTTGCCCTTGTGATTTCCGTTATTGTAGGAAGAAAATCTGAAAAATCTACTAGATCATTACATATAATTCCCTGAGGGACAGTTCCAGGGCAGTTGATAATAAGGGGGACATGAGTTCCTCCGTCTGTTGGGTACGCTTTTTCCCCTTTGCGGGATTCACCCTTATAAGGATAGGTGAGATTTCGGTGAGTCCCGTTATCGGTGGTAAATATAATAACTGTTTTTTCACGTAAGTCGTTTTTTTCTAAGCATGATACTATTTTCCCGATAATTTTATCTGCATAAAGTGTCATGTCTTTAAAATTTGATAATGACATTCCTTTTCCTTTAGCAGTTTTTTCTCCTGGAGATACATTATCAGGGGTTTTGGGAAAAGGTGAATGAACAAGAGCCATGGGGTAATAAGCGAAAAAAGGTTTTGTTTTGTTTTGTTCGATAAATTCAACAATGAAATCAGAGAAAATATCTGGACCATAGTCTTTACTTGTTGTTTGNAGTAGTTGTCCATCTTGCATAATGCTTGGACTCCAGTATCTGGAGCTTCCTGTACCTGGATAATTCCATAAGCAGTAGGTGTCGAAACCGCAAGCTGGTGCGAGTGTTCCTCGGTTGCCATTGTGTAACTGCCACTTACCAGCTACGGCAGTCGAATAGCCGGATTTCTTCATGATATTACCAAAAGTTATCTCATCTTTATCAAGTGTCCCAAATTGAACATAGTTCCTAATTCCACTTCTGCCTGTCATGATCTTAACGCGACTAGGTGTGCAAACAGGTTCAGAGTAGCAGTGGTTGAATTTTGCACCTGTCTTTGCAAGTGAGTCTAATATGGGAGTTTTAAAATATGTGCTTCCATAGCAACCATAATTGTCTGCGGCTGAGTCATCAGCCATAATTAGAATTACATTGTATTTAAAGGTATTTTGATCGGATGAGATAATTTGTGAATACTGAATTATTAATGTCAATAGTAGTAGGATAATTCGATTATTCATTTTCAAAATAATTTATTAATTTTTTCTAACAGAAGATCTACTAGAAAGAAAAACCATATCCATATTATTTGGGGAGGGAACAACTAGTGGAATCGATTTATTGCTAACAGGAGGGGTTGTGCGAGCATCAAGCCACTTGCGGGTTTCTGCATGGCCATCAGCAAATGAAATCGTGCCAGAACCATTATGGTTGCTTGCAGGGTAATCGATTATGTGGATTTGTTTTGGAGAAATATTGTCATTCATAGCTACGGCAAGATCTCCAAAGTTTATACTGTCTGGGTGTTCTGTTATGAANTTGTATGCGTTAGAATGTCCCATGACATTAATATCTGATAATTTTCTAAATACATGGTATTCCTTTTTAGTTAGAAAGCTTAACCAGTCGTTTCTAGAATTCATAGCTTGGCTAAGAGACACACTTCGGACTCTAGGTGATATTTTGCCTCGGTATTTAACGGTGCTTTTGTCTCCTGGACATCGGTAGATCCCTGGTGTTTGAGTGTANGGAGCTAATTTGGCGTATTTTGGATCCATTAAGCCTTCGATATTTGTGTTATGAGAATTGNTTGGATTGTAGTCAATTATTCCGCGTACCCATCCGCTACCACTTGCTGTCAGGTCGTTCCAAACCAAGTTGTCATCAAAGTCATTAGCATAAAGTATCCAAGCCAAATCTAATTGCTTGAGGTTAGATAAGCATACTGTGTGTTGGCCTTTACTTTTAGCTTTGGATAACGCGGGTAACAGTAAGCCAGCCAGAATNGCGATTATCGCTATAACCACAAGAAGCTCGATAAGAGTGAATGCTTTTTTTTTGTTCATTTTGCTCAGAATCAAATTCTTCGCCTTATGCTTTCTTCAAAAGATTTTTTTACGTCTTCCCCGTGTTGTTTTATTTTTTTCTGATATTCAATTTCGTTTTTTTTCTTTTCCCATTGCTCAAGGATTTCTTCTTTAGAATTTCGAAGCTCATTTTCTTTTAGGTCACCTCCACACCATGAACATTGAGGGAGTATCGAAGCCATTAAGACTTTGTTGCAATGTGGGCATTTTTTCATTTTTAAAAATATTAATANTGAAAATCGTATNTCTTAAGTTGATTCAAGAAAAAGCTTAAAAAAATGAAATCCTTCATCCATAAAGTTCTCAATATCATCGGGCTTGATTCTTTTTTTATAACTATAGAATACCAATTGATTGCCTTCTCCTTCTATACATATATTTTTTTGAGATTCAATATCATTGAGCAGCTTGTTGTTAAATAGCTGTCGAATAGATTCTTCATTATCTCCTTTTAACAAATATTTTTTTGAAAATTCTGGATGTGAGTCAAAATCAATATCTTGATAGCCAAATGCGCTGCCTATTTTGTGAAAAATTCCTTCAGGCCGCATGCTAAATTTAGGTAAATAGAGTTTTGGAGACCAAATGCAGAAAACAGTTTGACGAGATGTATGAGAGTGCTGACCTCCGCCAGTGGTGTACTGATAATCGAAAACAGCTAACTCTGCATTATTTGCTTCGCCTTCCATTAANTTTTTTATTTTTTTTGAGCGGCCAACTGAAAAAAGATGTAATTTATTCATCCTCTTAAACAGTGCTGAATTGTCTTTTTGTGAAAAATTAAGCTTAAGTCGTTCTGATATTAAAGCTAATTGCTTAGCCCTCTTCTTTTCTATAAGCCAGAAAACATAAAATATTACACCTATGATTAATATCGTTCCGGTTAAATAATATATNGGGTTCATTGTTACGGTTTATAAATCGTGTTAATTTAATAATCTATCCAGTTAATTATTTAAGTGTCTAGTGGCTCTCTCCTGCATCCATGAAATATCTAAATTATTTGGTGATGGTCTATCATATGCTGTTATAAATCCTTTTCTAAAAGGCGCGCTGGTTCTTGGGTCTGTCCATTTTTTTGTTTCTGAATGCCCATCTGCAAATGAAAATCCTCCAGATCCTCCATGATAGCTAGCTGGAATATCAACTATACGATGCATGTTAGGATTGTTAGGATAGCCTCCCATATCCACTACAAACATTCCATCGTTTATGCTGTCTTCTCTTTCATCAAGAAATATAAATGTTGAAGAAGGTCCAGGGTTTATCATGTCTCCAAATTTGCGATAAATTCGCCAAGGTCCAGTGTTTGCAGACCAGCCCATAGGTCTGTTTTCTCCTCGTCCACCTATCCAGTTAAGCATAGACATACTTCGAATTCTGGGGATTTTTTTTCCTTTAACATTAGTGTAACTTTTATCACCTGGGCACTTAAAAATTGTACGATTTTGGCCGCAATATTTCCAAAGTAAGCTTTTGGTTAGATTTACTTCTGGNTCCCAGTTCATTTTGTTACTACTAAAATCTAACCATCCTCCAACCCATTCATAGGGGCCGTGTTTTACATTAGGAAGCCAGCTATCATTGTCTTCGACATACATTCTCCATGCAACCATAAGCTGTCTGTGATTGTTTAANCAGCCTATCCCTTGTGCCTTTGATTTAGCTTTGGAAAGAGCTGGTAAAAGTAGTCCTGCTAATATTGCTATAATTGCAATTACGACTAGAAGCTCTATTAGCGTAAATGCATTTCTATNTANAGTNTTATTAATTTTCACTTTTAATAGTGATTTGTAAGTTATTCAATTTTTGCAAATTCTATTGTTTGCGCGTCTCTATTATTAATTATAATGGTTTGATTATTGAGAAGTGCTAAATCCTGCAATTCAAATTTGGCTTTGCCTGAGATAAGTGATTCGTTTTCAAACCTATCATTAATATGGTAGAATGTTTCAGCATGTGAATGAACTTGGAACGATTTATTTTTGGGGATGTATTCTAGCCCTTGGATTCCAAAAGGTGATTTAAAATTAATTACGTGATCCTTGATATGTTTAAATGATCTGTCAAATTCTATAATCCTATCTTTGTGGTTATTCCCGAAAAAGGATTCTGCCACGTAGAACCTGTCTCTATAATATGCAATTCCTCCAGCGCAAATTGTGAAGTGTTTGCTGATATCGTATTTTTGAATAAATTTTAGTGATTTAGCGTTATAAACATGCACAAAATGTTCATTGCTTCCGCCAGATTCACAACCGCTTACAGCTACATAGATTTTGTCTTTGAAATAAGTTATTCCCCCNTGATGCAATTTTAGTTTAGGTCCTGAAATAAGAAGTTTTCCGTTGAGGTCATATTTAAATAATTGTTGGCTATTTTGAATGAAGATAAATTTACCATCCGTAGCTATGCCTTGTTGCCCGTCGTCACTTGGTATGTGCAGTTGGCTTATTATATTTAAGTTAATTGAAGGCTTTGGTTTTATTGTATTGTTATCGTAGAAGGGGTGAGGGTGGCTACAGCCAATAAATAAACTCAAAAATAAAATTAAAGGTTTTCCATTTAGAATTATTAGGATTGTGTTGCGCATGATAAATCTTTTTATTTTAAAATACTTGAGTGATCTACAATCCATTGAAAATCTGTTATGGGTTTGGCAGTTATGATTCCGCCAACAGCACCTTTCTCGGGTGGTCGAATTGTTCCATTCTCTCCTGTAACTGTCCACCGATGAGTGGAAGCATGCCCGTCTGCATAAGATAGTGCCGTTGCTCCATTATGATATGAAGCGGGTAAGTTTCCCCATTTGTATTCGTGAAATTTATTCATGTAATATCCATCGTTTATAGTGTCTGGGTGCTCTCCTAAAAAAACAAAAATATCTGATGGCCGTCTAATATTATTTTCGCTAATAAACTGTATGTATTTGGGGTTGAATTGGTTGAGTAAAGAGCCGGGATTTCCGATGAGGTGATTCATTGAATAACTTCTGTTTCTGTAGCCGTTTTGAGCGCGACTTTTATCAGATGGGCATTTGAATATTTTTATAGTATCAGCCATATATGGGGATAATAGGGACGAAGTAAGAGCTAGCTTATTAGTGTTGTCTGAGTTGTTCTCCCAGTCTAATACATTATTTGCCCAATTGTTTCTTTCTTCGCGAGTTTGGTCTCGGCCATGATTGTTTACATATTTTCCTTCATGATCATTTGCGTAAAGTGTCCACCCTAAAGCTAATTGTTTTACGTTGCTTAAGCATTTTATTGCATGGGCTTTGCTTTTTGCTTTTGTTAATGCTGGTAATAGTAATCCAGCCAGAATCCCAATAATGGAAATTACTACAAGTAGTTCNATGAGGGTGAACGCATTTTTATTTATATTATTCACAATAAAAAATTGTTTTTATTTCTTTATATTACCCTCCAATTGCTGGATTTAGCCAAGGGGTTCGTGAGTAGAACCAAAACGGTTTCATTGTTTCAACGTGACCATCAGACATGGAGTTGACACTTCGACCATTATGTCGCAAATGAGGACCTCCCCACCAGGGGTTGCCTAGTCCGGTCATGCATGAAGGACAGCCAGAGCCATTGATCATTATAGCAGGGTCTCCAATCATGAATGCTCCGAGCTTGGTGGTTGAATTAACGTCGACACTTGGCCGTTTACTTGCATTTGCTTGAACTCCGGAGTCGACTAAATAAATAACCTTTGCGTGGTTTTTAACGCTAGAATCCTTGGTGTGAACATAGTTCACCCAGTGACTTAATTCCCCGCCAAGTACATGGTTCATTGCGTAGTCAGTTGCAGCGGGGTAGGGGAATGGGGTTCCGCCAACATGTGTTGTTTTAATTGGGTTACCTTTACGAGATGGGCAGATGAATATGTTTGTAGAATTTAAATAAGGGGCTAGAAGTTCATACCATGTATGAAAAACTTTTGAATAAGGAGGATGTACGAAAGCGACAACATTTTTATCTTCATTATCAGATGTGTACATCTTGCCAGCTAGTAGGATCTGTTTATTGTTATTTATACAATAAGCTTCATGAGCCTTTGATTTAGCTTTGGATAGAGCGGGCAAAAGTAGGCCAGCTAGTATTGCTATAATTGCAATTACTACCAGTAATTCTATTAATGTGAATCCACTTGTTTTTTTCAAAGCCCCTGAGCTTTAAGCTCTTCACTTGTCTTTGCGCCGTGCTCGCGAAGAAGTGCTGTGATCTCAGTGTGACCTTCCTCAATTGTTATATACAATGGAGTTGTTTCATCATCATCCCTGGCGTTAACGTCTCCACCTTTGGAGATTAGTAGTTCTACGATATCCCTTTGGCCTCTATCAGCTGCTAGATGTAAAGGGGTTGCCCCATCTTCATCTTTTGCGTTTGGGTTTGCGCCATTTGCGATCAGTATTGCGGCAATTTCCTTGTGCCCGTCATATACNGCACTCTCCAAAGGTGTGGAACCGAATTCATCCTTTGCATTTACATTAGACCCGGCTTCGATGGCTTTTTTGACCTCTTCGATATCTCCGTTTTTAATATGCTCAAACATAAGAAATTTCCTTTTCGGCAAAATACACACATTTTCATCAGATATCAATTACTGTGGTAAACTTGACAAAAAGACAAATGATAATGAAATTTGTGCATCGCCGAAATATCCTTTTTTAAACTAAAATAAATGAAAATACTTATATTCGTTCTCGTACTTACCTTTTTGCCGTTTTTGACTTTAGCTGAAGAAAAACCTTGGATAAGTCTCTATAATAGTCGGGATTTGTCAGGTTGGCAGACAACTGGTAATTGGATTCCTCAAAAAGATGGTTCTTTGTTAATAAAACCTAGAAAAGGTGAAAAGGGCTGGCAGAGGTATGATGCTTACTTGTGGAGTAAGAAAAAATACAAAGATTTTGTTTTGCATGTTGAATATAAATATCCACCTGGTGGAAACAGTGGAGTTTTTTTTAGAGTTGGAAATTTGAAAGACCCTGTCCAAACAGGNATAGAAGCTCAAGTTCTTGATTCAACGAAAAAGAAAGGAAAGGTTGGGCCTCATGATCATGGAGGCATTATAAGAACTGTAGGGGCCTCTAAAAATATGTCTAAAAATCCTGGAGAATGGAACGTGATGATTGTTACCTGTAAAGGATATCATCTANAGGTCCAGTTGAATGGTGAAAATATTATAGATATCAAGCTTGATAAGACTCCTATGAAGGACAGGCCGCTTGAAGGTTTTATTGGGCTGCAAGACCACGGTGAGCCAAATAATCTTTATTTTAGGAATATTAAGATTAAGGAGCTATAGTTATAATATTATAAAGCATCTTTACCTAATAACATTGAACATTCTAAATTTAAATAATTGGGATTTAATGAAAAGAGTGACAGTTAATTTAATTTTTGTTTCATAATATGGTTTCAATTGAGTTAGCTGAGATTTTAATAAAAAAAGAATTTTCATCTTGGGGGGCATTTTCTATGAGCCTGATACCAGGTGGGCTAACAAATCAAAACCTACTTATCGAGACCTCGATTGGAGAGAAGTTTGTTGCTAGGTTACCTGGTGATAATACCGATGTGTTTGGAATTGATAGGCAAAGAGAATATGAGGTTTCACGTGTTGCTTGGGAAATCGGAATTGCTCCTGAGCCTATTGCTTTTTTGTCTGAGTATGGGATTTTGATCACACGTTTTGTTGAAGCAAAATCAATTGATACTAATGATACTGGGGCTATAAANATTGTGGCTAAATTACTTAAAAAGCTACATTCTGCGCCTTCCGTTTCTGGTGAATTTAATTTGCCTTCAGTTATTAATGATTACATTAAGACTGCAAAAAGGTTCAACGTGAAGCATCCATCTGAACTTGACGAAGCATTNGATTTCGCAGCGAAAATAATTGATTCTTGCTCTGGCTANTCAAGAGCCCTAGTTCCTTGTCACAACGANCTTCTTCCTGCAAATTTTCTTCAAGGTAAANATGATATTTACTTAATAGATTGGGAATATGCCGGGATGGGTGATCCTTATGTTGATTTAGGTAATTGTGCAGCTAATTTTTGCATGAATGATGAAGATTGTTTTATTTTTATGAATTCTTATCTAAACAGAGAGCCNAGCGATATTATTATTGCGCAACTTAATCTATTTAGAATTTTATCCGATTTACGTGAAGCNCTCTGGGCGTATGTGCAGATTGGGGTTTCGAAGCTGGATGTGGATTTTAATGCCTATGGAGTTAANCACCTTAATCGCTTCTTGCTTAATTCTAAATCTGACAATTTTAAAAACTGGATTAAGGTGTTATCCAGTTAGTCTGATTTTTTTTTTGCTTTTATCGATATCTGTCTCTTCTCTAATTCAGAAAAAACTAGCTCGGGCTTAAATGCCAGTTCAGGTGCTATGACCCCGATATCAGATATTTGTTCATCTAATATTAATTGTGCGGCTATAGACATCGGGATGCCAACGGATCTTGTGTAAGCGCGTAATCCAGACCAGTCAGGAACCGATCCGTCTGAAGCTGGATGATGATTTGTTAAAGTATAGCATGTAGGTTTGCCATTTTCGATACCAGTTACTTCAACATGAAGAGCATAACCATAAAGTTTTGTTGTTGTTCCTTGTTCGGATTGTAAAAGATGGCTTGCGATTGCGTCCATTACACCAACTTTTACTCCTTTAACATCAACTGTTTCATTCTTTAGAAAACCCCAATCATATAAAGCTCGCAAAAGTTGCATGTTTGCAGGAGGCCATGTGCCTCGAACTTCTACTAATTGAACTCCCTTATTTTTAAATGATTTTGGAATCGTTTGGGTTTCAGCATGTGGAATGATGTATTGAGTATGAGTGCCAAAAGGTTCTGGAAGTGTGACGTCTAATGGGCGTGCAAATGGTTCTACTTGTTTAAATTCATTGTTTTCATAAACAATGCGATCCTTAAGGTCTGGTTCGTATTCAATACGAGTTGTTTCTGTAATTGCGGGTGAAAAGGCAAATGGGCGAAAAGCGCCGTGGCTAATGCGAATAGTGTTAATTGTATCAAGTCTATCATGCGCATAACGAGCCATTACATTGGTGATTCCGGGGGTCATTCCAAAACCCGGCACGTAAGACTTTCCAGCTTTGGAAAAATCATCGTGAAATGCAAACTCTGGGCCGGTTCCATTCAGATTTACACCATGAACACCCGCTTTTGCTATGCACTTAGTTGACTCGTGATTGATGGAAATAGGAGTGCCGTCCATTACTAGATCGTATCCATTTATCAAATTAGATGTTTGATCGGTCTGAAACACATCAGCTTTAACATAATCAACTCTATTGTCTTTTAGCCATGAAACAACTTCATTGCCGTTTTTTTCATTGTTATCAGCTATGGTTACACGAGTAATTTTTTCTGATTTTAGTAAATCAAGAACTGATTCACGACTGATTTTTCCAGCACATCCAAGGCAGAATATTTTCATTTTATTACAATTTAAAACAGAAGGANAAGAGTCTATGATTCATATTTTTTATGCACTAATTAAATCACTCAGTAAGCTCTTTATACGTACACCTGAATATTAATAATTTAGTTAACTTTCTTTTCGATCGACAAGATCATTGGGAGTGGTCGAATTTTTTTTAATCCTAGAAAACGATCAGAAGGGCTGTTCATTAATTTAATCTTACCGTTAGCTCCGACCATTCCCATTATACTGCTTCCTCCTCCGTCCATATTTGTAGCGTTCCAGCACCCGAGGTCGGCCATGAGTGACGCTAATTCGTATAAATTCATTCCTTCACTATAACCTTTCTGTCTTCCGTCTACTACGACAAGCCAAATTAGTGTTCCATTCTTATTTGTTCCAATTGCTGTTCGTGGATGTATCGAGTTATCCGGAGAAACAATGATGTTTCCCTCTTTTGTGATTAACTGAAAACCGTTCATGGCCTCCTGCGATTCTTCATTTTCTGGTTTTCCTTCTAATATTAATTGCCCTTTATTATTTAACCATAAAGACGATTCTCTGGGTTGAGTATTACTTCTTATCTTTCCTCCTGAAATTGCCAGGCCATCAATATCTACAGGTTGCCCCTCAAACCAATTTCGATTTCTTTTGCCTTCTTTATTTGGAAAACTGTCCCAAGGGTTGGTGTTAATGAATGCTAATACTTCGTTTTTGTTTGCGAGTTTGAAAGGGTTAGTGAGTTCTGCTTCCGCGGGTCCGCTTCCATCTGGATCCTTTGCAACAATAATAGACGGTTTTATATTTGGGTTTTTCAGGTCTACTCGTAAAATATGAGCGCGATTAATTCTTGGCTTCTGAATTTCAATATATTGATACTCTAAACCTAGATCCCTCAATTTTTTACTATTATTTATTGAGGTGCATCCTGTGGTTTTAAATAGTGTTACAATGATCGTTGTTATCAGAATAAATTTATGAATTTTCATTATGTTTACTTTAAGTGGAGATAGGTTTTCTTGTTTCAGATTATTTGCCAGTTGAAAAAACTCTATTGTATAACTTAGGTGAGAACCCATAAACTATGTTTGTTAGATTAGCTTGTCAACGAATGACAGATGTTAATGAATACCATAAATAAGAACGTCGCTTCTGTTTTGTTTTTTTGCTATTTTAATGGAGTACTCAACTATATGATTAACCTTTATTAGGTTATGATATGATGGTGAATTAGATTATGATTAAAGACGATAAAGTTTTCGATTTTTGTCGCGGTATTATCGAAGATGATAAATTAACCCAGGATGAAGTTTATGGATTGTCTGAGTGCATTAATAAGCAGGTGGACGATGATCCGTCTTCAGTGGACAAATGGCCTAACAAAATTCTTATTGGACCTTTGGATGGGGTTTGGAGCGACGGTGTTTTGAATGTTGAAGAACTGCAAAAATTAGCAGAGATACTTGTTAGTATAGTTTATAATAATAAACTAGAGGTCACCGGTGATGGCAAATCTAATAATGCTTCTAAAAATTGTCCTCATTGTAACAGAGTTTTAATGACATCACTTATTCCAAGATGCTCTTGGTGTGGGGCTGATTTAAAAGAAGATGAAATGTATGTGCCGTCTGAAGATTGGGTAGAAAGTAAAAAAATTGAAGATGCCTGGAGTGATGTATTAAGTGATAAGCAGTCTGCTTGCTATAACAATTGGTTTGGAAGGCTTTATGCTGGTCCAAGAATTGGGGATACGATTGTGGATAGAGGTTTTCGAAGATGGGGGAGAAGGAATGATGGATGGTGGGATGGTGATTATTAATCTTTAATCAAAAGATTAATATCATTTCTCATGCCTATTTCTTCAGGGCAATAGATGTAAAGTTTTTCAGGAGTGTTGCTGTCTATTGTTATGCGAATATATGATCCTCGGACCCCTGGCTTTCCTTTAGTTAATACTCCGTTTCTGTATTCTGTTTTATCTAAATTATCTTCATTTTTTGTTGAAGAAAACCTGAAAGATAAACCTGAATTATTTTCTAGTGATTGATCAAAGTAATATGTGTTTCCACGTTTCAAGGTAAGTGTAAGGCTGGATTTTCGATTGATACTGAATTTACGGATTCCTTCATCAAGTGCCACATCTACTTCGTAACCGTGATATTTAACTCTATTTCCGCCGTACTCACCGAATGGGATTCTTGTTGGAAGTTGGTAACCCTTGTTGTTTAGGAGATTAAAGGAGGCAAAGTCTACTTCCTTTAGTTTTTCTTTGGAGCAGATTTTCCATTCGCCACTTATATTGTCACACCATCCTCCAGGCTTGCCTTCATATTTTGGCCTGTCAGGTGCTCTTGTAAGAGATTCATAATAACCAATGTTGGTTCCCCATATATGCCAAAGATATTCATCAATTTGGCACCCCCATTCACATGATGTGTCATCGTAAGTATACCATGCGTTTCTAGGGTATATCCATTTGCCATTTACTGGTTTTATTTTTCTATTAATTCCGCGTGCTTGATCCATGGCGTCTGAAAGTGTTGAAGACCAAGTTGCCCCAGCATCATTATCCGGTAACCCAAAGTCTTTTGGGTAAACATGTTGAAGGGATTTCCCGTACTTGTGAAAGAGTTCCTCGACCGCGATGTCCATTTCGCCGTCTCGAGAATGACCTACTCCAGCGTGCCCTGGTCTTAGTGCCTGAGCCGGCACCCAGAAACGTTGGCCTGGCTTGAATGCGATCCATTTGTTGTCCAATGCTTTAGTGTCTACCAAAACAATGAGGCTGTTTCGACCTTCTCTGTCTTTTTGGTGATAATTATATATTTTTAGATCGTCTGGAATGAAGTCTTCATTGTCGTCCAGAAGTTGGGCATAGATTTTTGCTGAATGAATAATTTCCGGGATAGGTGTGTTGGGCATTGCTGCAATGGTCACTCCAAATACATTTATATATCTATCAAAGAATTTATCGATGCCATGGTTGAGTCCGGCAAGATCTGGATAAGTGGCCTTGTATTTTTCAAGGCTCATAGGTTCAAATGACGGTTTTGAAGTCTTTTTGATTGGATTTAGCGAGTTTTTTTGAGCAGATGAAACCGTTGGATTCTGTTGGGTTTCACATGCAATCAACATTGCTGCTGTGATTGTTGTAAATATTACTGATTTCATTTGACTCAAATATTTATGATTTTTTTTGGGTTTCAAATAATTCAATTGGACAAATTATTTTTGATGCTAAATATTTTTTAAATTTTGTATATTTATTAATAAATTTTTTAATTATTAATTGTGAATATCTTAAAATAGTTTGTGAAATTCTATTTATTAATTTTTTTATATTCTTCGATTAACCAGACTAAGTTAAAGCGAGCCATCCAGTCCTTATTTGAAAGAAGATAGATAATGCCTTCACTGTTTGTTCCGTTACGCCCAGCTGCCATCCATGTGTAATTGCCGGGGCCTTTTTTTATTATTCGTTTTACTGGCCAAGATTTTCCTCCGTCAAAACTAACTTGAACTGTGATGTCATCTCTTTTGTCGCGCCGTCCAGGGCCACTAAAAAGGATAATATCTTTATCTTTAAAGGGTAGCCTTAAAATCGCCCCTTTGCAGCCATACTCATCTGGAGGTCCATCGAAAAGTTCATCATCTTGTCTTGAGTTGATCCATGTTTTTCCGCCGTTTATGCTTTTTCCAACTATTTTGTTTCCGGTGCGAATATGAGTGCGTGCATTATAGTAAATACTTCCATCATTCAACTCGATAAGCCCTGGTTCAGATGTTCCAAGTATTGGGAATGGATTGCTGGGAAACCAAGTGCTTCCACCGTCGTCACTATACAGAGCATTACTGTATCTCTTAGCAAAGAATTTCCGATCTTTTCCCTTATTTAAATAGGTGCGACTTCCGTTTCTGTTTATTTCTCCAACAAACACTTGAGATGGCATTAACAGTCTTCCCTTATGTTTTCCTTGTCTGATTGTGATTCCTGGACCGCAACAATAGGTAGTCGCCAGCCATCCGTTTTTATCTGGCTGAATTTCAATTTTTTCTTTTCCCCACGATTTGCCGTTGTCACGACTACGATAGAGTATCTCTGCGGGTTTTAGTGATCCTGCAAATACCATTATATCTCCTGTATTTTCATCAACAG
>PAOJ01000053.1 GCA_002708005.1 Verrucomicrobiales bacterium
TCAAACGCTTTCTTATCAGCATTAACTGTTCCTACTATTGCGAGGTTTTCTAGAACTATACGACGCATAAGAATATCTGAATCAATCTCAAGTCGAGTTTCAGGCGCAGGAATCCCAGTGAATACAAAAACACCGTTAGTCCCTAAAACTTGTAGAACATCAAAAGCAAACTCAGAACCCCCTACCGCTTCATAGATCAAATCAATATTTCCAACCTTCTCTGTAAGTTCCTGAGGTGAAATATCATATTTTGAAAAATACTTTGCCCCTATCTGCTCCACTAATTCAGCTTTAGGGTTTGGCGACTTACTTCTTGAATAAACATAGGTATCAAAGCCCTCAATAACACATTTCATTGCACCTAGTATTCCAATAGGCCCAGCTCCTAAAACTACTGCCCGGAGGCCTTTTCCAGGTGGTTGCCCTTCATCAGTGCAGGCCCAAGGCAATCGCTTTTGCACAGCGTAAGCTTGAGCAAGACCTTTTTCGGCAATAGTTAACGGCTCAGCCATCACTGCCAAATCACGAAGATCATCAGGGACGTATGTGAAATACTTTTCGTTATCCACATAAAACTCCGTCATGAAACCGTGAACTTGCTTAATCCCACGTTCGGTAAACTGTTCGTTTATGCAATAGTCTTGCTTATCATTACAGCAAGGTTTACAGCGAGGATCAGTACAAGGTCTTCGCACTGATGGCACAACAAGATCTCCAACCTTAAAACGGCTTACAGCATCACCAACTTCAACAACACGACCAAGAGATTCATGGCCAAGCACCAGATGATCATCTCCTTGTGGAGGCTCTCCGTAAACAAAAGTGCAAATCTCCCTATCGGTGCCACAAATACCAACATCAAGAGTTTTAACTTTTATCTCTTTATCATTACTAACTTGCGGCAAAGGATGGTCCACCATTCGGAGTTCCTTTTGACCAGGAACAACTGCCACTGCTTTCATTGTTGAATTACCCATTATAATTTATTTTTTTGTCGAACAGCTCTTCGACCATCTAAAAACTTTTTCAAATCCTCCGGATGCTTGTCAAAAAAAGAAACCAAATCTTCTAATGCTCGAACTGTTTCTCTACTCAAATGATGCTCTATGCCCTCAATGTCACGCCTCTGAGTTTCCTCATCCAACTTCAACATCGAAAAAAAACTAGAAAGAGTCTCATGCCGCCTTTGGATTTTTAAAGCAACCTCCTGACCTTTCTCGGTAAGAACCAATCCTCGCTTGTATTTTTCATGGTCAACATAACCCATTTCACAAAGCTTTTTGACCATATTTGTAACTGACGCCTGCCTCACATTTAGAGAGGTGGCTATATCCATAACTCTGGCTTGGCCAGTTTCTTGGACCAATTCCAGAATGCGCTCCAAATAATCTTCAGCACTTTGACTCGGTACATCCGTCACAAAGAGGAGAATTAAAAACTTAAAAATCAACAAGCACAAGACTTGGCATCAACAAAAATCATAAGTTCATTTAACCTTTTCGTCTAAACCAACTTTTACGAGCTGGAGGAGCTTCATTCTCAGTTTTAACTATATTAGAAGCTTTTGCAGATGTTGAACGTCTCAATTGACCTCGTAAAAACTCACTTCTTGCAGCCGTAAGAGCCATGATAAACTGATCATAAGACTCAAACCTCTTTGCAGGGTCTTTATCCATTGCACGAGTGATCACACTGCTTGTAGGCTCAGTAATTGTTTGCACTAAATTGTTAGGAGGAGTTAAAGGAGTGTTAAGATGCGCTAAAACCACATCGTCAATCTCCGGTGCCTCGAAAGGAGTTCTACCGGTTAGTGCATGATACAAAGTTCCAGCCAAACTATACATGTCAGCTAAAAAAGTTTCTGGCTCTCTTCTAAGCTTTTCAGGNGCAATATANTATGGAGTNCCCCAAATNTGCTCAGAATAATCAACACCCGCTTCGGATTTACATGCCAATCCAAAATCGATCAATTTAGGTTCCCCCTCAGTGTTAAACAGAATATTACCGGGTTTGATATCACGGTGAAGCAAATCATGTTTTAAGCCGCTATTTAGCGCAGATGCAATTTTCACCCCAACATCAAGAACCAAAAGCTCAGAAATAGTTTGTTGTTCATCAATCAATTTATCCAAGCTACCAGAGCTTGCTAACTCCATCACGAGGTATAACTGATCATTGTATTTTCCGAACTGATAAAGATTTATAATATTAGTATGATTTAATTTTGCTACTGCCCTCGCCTCGGCATAAAACGACGTCAATCCCTCTTCATCATCAGCTAATTCAGGCTGCATCAGCTTTATTGCAACATTACGCTGTAGGACAGTGTCAGCAGCCCTATATACGGTTCCCATTCCACCTGCAGCAATTTTTGACTTGAGCTCGAAGTGCTCAAGCATCATTGGCATCATCAATTCAGCATCACATTTAGGACAATCTGTAGTTGCCAAGGGCTGCAATTCACCAGGAATGAAAACACTGGCCCCACACTTTGAGCAAACAACCATTTTTAATGGTTTACTCTGTGTTTCTTCTTCTTCAGAACTCACTGCCGGGAACCGTATCACAATCAACTAAGACCTTTCCAGTTTAGCATGTTATCAAAGAAAAGTTTGAAAATTACAAATGGGATTGAATTGACTCAGGTCTTGCCTTTGTTAATCTCCGCCCTCTTTTGCCGGATTCTCGGCATTTCCAAGAACTAAATTAAGATTTATGGCAGCAAAGAAGGCTAACAAGTACGTCTACCACTTCGGTAAAAAAACTGATGGTAATGGTAAAATGAAAGAACTGCTCGGCGGAAAAGGGGCAAACCTCGCCGAGATGACCCGCATTGGCTTACCAGTGCCTCCTGGCTTTACCATAAGCACAGATGTATGCACCCATTATTACGCCAATAAAAGAAACTACCCCAAGGTGCTTCAATCTCAAATGGAGCAAGGCGTCAAGTTGATGGAAAAACAACTTGGAAAGAAATTTGGNGACAAAAGCAATCCTTTGCTACTTTCTGTACGTTCAGGGGCTCGTGAATCGATGCCTGGCATGATGGATACTATCCTTAACCTGGGGCTTAATGATGAAACTGTTGAAGCTTTAGCAGAATCGAGCGGCAATCCACGATTTGCATGGGACAGTTACAGGCGTTTTATCCAAATGTACGGCGATGTAGTTATGGGTGTTCAAAAACTTCCAAGTGAAGATGAAGAGCCTTTTGAAATAGTAATTGAACAAATTAAGAAGAAACTCCTAGGAAACGCACACGCAGAAGACACTGATCTTTCTACTGATGATCTTAAAATCTTAGTTGATGCATTTAAGAAACTAGTTAAAAAACGCACCGGAAAAGCATTTCCAAATAATCCTTGGGATCAATTAAGAGGCTCAGTTGGAGCTGTGTTTAGTTCATGGATGAACGATCGAGCAATTGTATATCGACGCAAATATAACATTCCAGCCGAATGGGGAACTGCCGTTAATGTTCAATCGATGGTNTTCGGTAACAGCGGAGACACTTCAGGATCTGGTGTGGCATTCACTCGAGATCCGGCTACAGGTGAAAATCAGTTCTGGGGGGAATTCATGATGAACGCGCAAGGAGAGGATGTTGTAGCTGGCGTTCGCACTCCAAACCCGGTNAAAGACTTAAAGAAAGTTTTACCAAGTGCTCACAAGGAATTATTGCGCATCTGCAAAGTTCTCGAGAAACACTTTCGAGATGTTCAGGACTTCGAGTTTACTATTGAGGAAGAAAAAGTTTACATGCTTCAAACTCGTAATGGAAAACGGACTGGTTTAGCGGCAGTACGTACCGCATGCGAGATGGTAAAAGAAAAACTAATTAACTGGAAAGATGCAGTAAAACGTATTCCTGCGGATGATCTAGACCAACTTCTTGCACCTGTATTTGACCAAAGCGCTGTTAAAAAAGTCAAAACTATCGCTAAAGGACTCCCTGCAGGCCCAGGCGCTGCAACAGGAAAAGTTTACTTTAATGCCGACAGGGCTGAAGCAGCAAAAGGTAAAGGCGAAGAAGTACTATTAGTACGACTTGAAACCTCACCTGAAGATTTGCGAGGAATGATCGCAGCAAATGGTATACTTACCGCCCGAGGAGGCGTCAGCTCTCATGCCGCACTTGTTGCTCGTCAAATGGGTAAAATCTGTGTTTGCGGAGCTGCAGATGTTCAGATTAATTATGCCAAACGTACCATGAAAATTGGAAAGATGAACTTTAAAGAAGGCGACTTTCTTTCTATTGACGGTACTTCAGGTGAAATTTATCCAGGCGAAGTCAAAACTGCTCCGTCAGAAGTAATTCAAGGACTTCTTGAAAATAAGGCAACTGCTAAGCGCAGCCGCACTTATAAAAACTTTACGCAAATCATGAGCTGGTGCGCAAAGGCCTCTAAAATGCAGGTTCGTACAAATGCAGACACGCCTGGGCAAGTTAAAAATGCGGTTGCATTTGGCGCAAGTGGTATCGGCTTATGCCGTACTGAGCACATGTTTTTTGAAGGCGATCGAATTGATGCTGTTCGCCAAATGATTCTTGCTGACAACGAAAGTGATCGGCGAAAAGCCCTTAAAAAACTATTACCTTATCAACGGAAGGACTTTGAAGGGATTTTCAAATCATTAAACGGACTNCCTGGAACAATACGNTTGCTGGATCCGCCTCTTCATGAATTCTTACCTCACGACAGTAAGCAAATTAGNGATTTAGCAAAGAANCTCAAAGTCAAACCTGCTGAAATTAAAAAGCGTGTTGACGACCTACATGAATTCAACCCAATGCTTGGTCATCGTGGTTGCCGTTTGGCAATCTCATATCCAGAAATTGCTGAAATGCAGGTAAGAGCAATATTTGAAGCTGCTGCAAATGTTCAGAAGAAAAAAATCAAGGTAAACCCTGAAATCATGGTTCCTTTGGTAGGCTTTAAAAGAGAGCTGGAGTTGCAGGCTGAAATAATTCACAGAGTAGCTAAAGAGGTATCAAAAGAAAAAGGGGTTAAACTAAACTACCTAGTCGGCACAATGATAGAGGTCCCTAGAGGTGCTCTAACAGCAGATGAAATAGCTGAAACCGCACAATTCTTTAGCTTTGGAACCAATGATTTAACACAGACTGCACTTGGAATGAGTCGAGACGATTCTGGTTCATTTCTTCCGAATTATCAGGAACAAGAAATTATCACAAACAATCCATTTGCTGTCGTCGATCAAACCGGTGTNGGCCAGTTAATGGAAATTGCAGCTACAAAGGGTCGCAGTACTCGCAAAAACATAAAACTTGGTATTTGCGGTGAACACGGTGGCGAGCCGAGCAGTGTTAAGTTCTGTAATAGTTTGGGCTTAAATTATGTTAGCTGTTCACCTTTCCGGGTGCCGGTTGCTCGCCTAGCAGCAGCCCAAGCTGCATTAGCATAAAAACACACACAAAAAGCCTTTCAAAACGCTCGGTTTTTACCGGGCGTTTTTCTTTGCCCTTGACCAATAGTGAGTTGCAGAGAAAATTGTCTGTGTGAGATTGTTTTTTACTTCCTTATGCTTCGCGATGCTGACGNCTTTTGTTCATTCAGCAGAAATGGGGCGCTCTGTGGTTCAAGTCTTAGTTTACAGCCAAACTCCTATATGGGATGCCCCATGGCGAAACAATTCAGTAGGAGCATCTAGTGGTTCAGGGTTTGTGATCAAAGGTAATCGTGTAATGACCAATGCTCACGTTGTCGGTTGGGCAAAACAGATAGTCCTTCGACGATTTCAAGATCCTCGACCATGGCTAGCTCAGGTTGAACATATTTCCCACGAATGTGACCTAGCTATTCTAAAAGTTGAAACACCCGGTTTTTTTGAAGGTCTCGATTCATTGTCAATAGGAGAACTTCCNAAAGTACAATCTCCAGTAATTACATGCGGCTACCCTTCTGGAGGGGAACAAATTAGTTACACTCGAGGAGTCGTTTCGCGAATTGAAATGCAAAACTATGTGCATATTGGCAATAAGGCTTTTCTTTCAGTGCAAACAGATGCCGCTATAAATCCTGGTAATAGTGGAGGGCCTGTCTTTCAAGATGACAAAGTAGTTGGAGTTGCCTTCATGGGTATTCCCGGTCTTGAGAATACAGGCTTTTTTATCCCTCCTTCAGTAATTAATCATTTTCTTAAAGACATCGAAGATGGTGAATACAATGGTTTTCCAAAGGCTGGTGTTCGGATTGTTTCACTGCAAAACCCAGCCTACAGAAAATACCTAGGCCTTCCTCCAACAGGGGACGGAGCTAGAATAGACAGCTTGGCAGATTACACAGAAAAAGACGGTATACTCAAAGCTGACGATGTAATACTTGAGGTTGGAGGCCATAAAGTAGGAAGCGACGGAACAATCCTTCTTGAAGGTAATCGTGTTTATTGTACTGCCGCCTTCCAAGAGCCTCAGGATGGAGGAAAACTGAAAATGAAAATCTGGCGTGATCGAAAAGCTATGGACGTTTCCGTTCCAATGAAGGTCCGAAAAGAAGAAGAAAATACAGGGAATTTATATGACGTGCCACCCAGATATTACGTTTATGCTGGTTTAGTTTTCACTCCACTAACTCTCGATTATGTAAAAACATTTGGTCGAAATTGGCGAAATGTCGCAAATCTAGAAATGGTATATGAATTATATTACAGAAAAAACGAAAAGCCAGAATCAGCTCGTAAAGAGCCGGTAGTTCTTGCAGCAACACTCGCCCACCCTGTAAACGCAGACATAAGATTAGCTAGCAGAGCCATGATAGATGAAATTAACGGGAAACGCATCGAATCTCTTGAAGACATAATTGCCGCATTCAAAAACAATAGCAAAAGCCAACATCTTATTAAATTTGGATCAGGAACAATTGAATCTCTCGATACCGAAAAATCCAATCAAGCCCACAAAGACATACTAGAAACTTACAGCATCCCATCAGATCGCAGATTATGAAATTTACTAAAACCATATTTACTGTACTTGCATTAATCACCGTAAATCAGGTACTTGGACAGCAGGCCTCTTCAGTGAATTCTGATTGGCAAAAAAGCATTGTCTTGCTGGACATAACCAGGAACAACCATAACTTCCGTGTTCCTTGGGACAAAAGGGCTCAGTCGGTTTCAAAATTTGGTGTAGTACTTGAAAGTAAGGAACTTATTACGACTGCAACAGGACTGGCTAATCACACACTTATCCGAATACAAAAAGGCGGCCGTGGTCAATGGACTAACGGAAAAGTTCTTTGGATAGATTACCAAGCTAACCTCGCCATCTTAGGAGTTGAAAAAGATGAGTTCTGGAATAATTTGATTCCCGTTAAATTTGCTGATGCCAAAGGATTGAAAGAGAATCTTCAAGTTATTCGCTGGCGCGGTGGCAACATTGAAAAAAGAGCAGCTGAATTTAGCAGGTTCACAGTAGCTGATGCTAATTTTAATCAAGCGCCTAGAATTGAGCTTAAAGCCAGTTCTGAAATTGAAGGAGCTGGACAGGCTGAGCTTATGGTTTCCGGAAATAAGGTGGTTGGGTTAGTTGCCAGTAAAATAAGCGGCACTTGCTCTGTAATCCCTGCCCCATTTATCACTGATGTAATAAATCTTAGGAAACAGAATAATTATAAAGGACTAGGTTATTTTGATTTCATTTGGCAACCCGCATCAAACCCTGCTGTAACGGATTATTTCAAACTAGAAGGTGAACCCCGGGGAGTACTTGTTATTAAACCAGGAAAAAAATCACCACTTAAACTTCATGATATCATACTTGAAGTGGATGGCTTCCCTATTGATATACAAGGCGACTATCTTGATCCAGACTTTGGGCATGTAATCATGGAATACTTGGCTTGTCGCCACAAATGGGCTGGAGACAAAGTGATTTTTAAGATTTGGCGTGATGGAAATATCAAGGACATAGAATTCAATCTCCCAAAAGCTGATTTCTCGGACAACCTCGTTACTGATCGTCCTAATGATATTGAACCTACCTACTTTATTGTTGGAGGACTTGTATTTGTTCCTTTATCGGCTGAATTCCTAAGTAGCTGGGGAGGCGACTGGCAAAGAAGTGCTCCATTTCGACTAGTTTTCTATAATAATCAAAAAGCTAAGAAAGATCAAAAATCTCTTGTAGTTCTTTCTTTGGTATTACCAGATTTTTATAATATTGGATATCAGCAGAGATCATCTCAGAATATTGTAATTGAAAAAGCGAACGGAAAAATGATTGCTACCTTGGAAGACTTAGCTAAAGCAATTGAATCACCCAAAGATGGATTTCATGTTTTCGAATTCAAAAAAGGCAGCACACTCAAAAAAATTGTCTTAGATGCTGAAAAGCTTAATGAAGCTAATCAACGAATAGCCAAGCGCTACGGAATTTCCAAACTACAGAAACTAAAATAATTAGCCCAAGTCTCAAACAGTACCTTTAACAAATGTATGCAATAATTTGATTTCAACAGGTGCCTATTGGCCTAAGACAATTGTTTTAAACTTATATTATGCAGTGAAGCACACTCAAAAGGCGCGTGATTTTCACGCTGGTTAATATATTCCCCTCTTAAATCATATTATTTTTTCAAAATTATAAGCTTTTTTGACACTTGGCCTGTTGAATGCTACTGATTCCGTCATGAATTGCTGGCTGCATAGAATCTCAAAGACTGCCCTGTCAGCAGTATTATTGACAGGGGCTTCCTCAGTTCTAGCCGAAAGCGATGAGCCTTTCATTTTCTCTACTAAGGTTAAAGGAGAAGAAGTAATTGTAAGTGCTCATGTTCCGGCAGGATATCAAAGTGCCGTTTTAGAGATTAGTAATGAGGTATCTAAAGGATGGGAGCCAATTGTCGCAGGGGCGATGGTTGGTGAAGAAGGTATTGTTACGTTTCGTTTTCCAGACAACCAACCTACCGGCTTTATGCGAGTAAGAGCCGGCTACACAATTGAACTCCCAAAAGCACCATACAATGGATCTAATTATTTCACAGTTGACCCTGGCTTTTATATTTTCCCCGAATTTGAAGATGCTGATGTCCCCCCTTTTGGTTTAAATCCAGTCTGGAGTTTAAATCATGCCAAAAAAATCGGTCACTTACTTAACCGAATTGGTTACGGCCCTCAACTTGATGATGTAACCCAAATTGAAAAAATGGGAATTGAACCTTACATCGAATCTCAATTAAGCACCGCCGAAGCCACATGGCAAAACAACGAGAAACTTCAACAAAAAGAATCCTCGCTGTTTTATGACTATGAACCAACTCAAGACAAACTTTTTGTAGAAGAAGGTGAAAACTGGAGATATTTTAAAGGAACAGAAGAACCCCCTAGAAACTGGAGAACATCTTCGTTCAACGATAGCGAATGGGAAGTCGGCCAATCAGGATTCGGATACGGAGATAATGATGATCGCACAAAACTAAGTGACATGCGTTTTTACGAGGAAACCCCTAATGACCCAGGTCAACCGGGATATCTAAGTCTATATATCCGCCGTACATTTCAAATGAGAGATGTTGAGGGAATTGAGAAATTAATTTTACGCGTCGATTATGACGACGGTTTTGTTGCATACCTAAACGGAAAAGAAGTAACACGTGCAAATATTGAAGGTATTCCAAAATATAACACCACTGCCAAAAAAGGCCATGAAGCAGGAAGCCCTAAGGATTTTGATATTTCAGATAAAATTAACCTACTGAAAAACGGAGAGAATTTACTAGCTGTACAGGTACATAACGACAAAATCACGAGCAACGATCTGACTATTATTCCTGAATTAGTAAAACAGTCCAAACTAGATATTCCTTCAGTAAAGCGAATTAAAGACATAAAGGCTCTTCAACAATTAATCCATTTAAGAGGCATATATTCACGCCGCCAATTACAGACAGTGCTAGGTGAATTTTGGGAAAACCACTTCACAACCGACTACGACAAACTAGTCGAACATCTCGAGGAATTGGAAAATTCTGACGGCGAAGAAGCCATGGGCGAAGATCAAGCAGAACAGGAAGCTGCTCAGATGGAGTATCAAGAGTATGAATTCTTTCACCAAAATGCTTTAGGTAATTTCGGGGATCTACTGCTTTACAGTGCGGCTAGTCCTTCAATGCTTATTTATCTCGATAACGTTGTTAACGAGAAAAAAGAACCAAATGAAAACTATGCCCGTGAAATTTTAGAGCTGTTTGGTTTTGGTGTAGACAACCGATACAACCAGCTAGATATTGAAGAGTTGTCGAAAGCATTTACAGGTTGGAATATTAGAAAAGCATGGCCAAACGATGTGAAAACCTTCCCGCAAATGGCACGTGAACCGTTCACTGATGTTAGTGCCCAATATGAGGAGGATAATAAATTAAAAACCGGCAGAACCTGGCGTTATTTTAAAGGGAAGCAGGAACCATCCGGAAAAAAAGTAGGCAATGATATAATCCCTACTCTTGATTGGACTAAGACAAATTTTAACGATTCTAAATGGACAAGAGGAATCGTGAGTATNGGTTATGGAGATAACGATGATAAAACCATAATTAATGACATGCGAAATAACTACATGTCATTGTATCTGCGGCACTCTTTCACCATCAGTGATCCCCTTGAAATGGAGAATCTGATGCTGCACGTTGAATATGACGATGGTTTTGTTGTTTACCTCAACGGCAAGGAGATCGGAAGAAGTGACACAATGAATTTCACTGGCTTCCCTCCCCCATTTGATGCTGAAGCAAATGCAGGCCACGAGGTCACCGACAAGCCAATGATTATAAATCTTAAGGACCACTTTGATTTACTTAAACTTAATGAAGCTGAAAATGTTCTAGCCATACAAGTTCACAACACAACAAAGAACAGCTCTGATTTGTCCATAAAACCAAGATTAATAGAAAGAAAGACATCAGCCGGAAGCATTGAAAATGGTGATCCTAACGGAGTGTGGACTTTCAGGTTTGATCCAGATCAGCACCACCTGGGTGTAAAGACACTGTTTAAAGAAACAGAACATCAACATAGGATTCAACCTAATCAGCGCGGCATTAGAGGTGTGCAAGACGCTATTAGCGTTATTGATAAAATGGTAAAACACCCATCAACTAGTGAATTTATATGCATTAAACTTGTTAATCGATTTGTATCGGATGACATAAGCCTTGAAAGTTACCACGACCGTTCAGCACCTAATGAACTTCTTGAACTGATGGACCAAGCTATTACAACTTGGAACTCCAGTAAGCCTGCAGGAAATATTGCTGAAGTTATGAGAACCATTCTGGATCCAGCCAAACAACAAAATGCTTTCTGGCAGGACATTGGNTATCGAGAAAAAATCAAAACACCAATTGAATTCATTAATAGCTCCATTAGAGCTTTGAACGCTGATGTTTCTGGAGATGATCTTCCGGATTACAATTCCAAGTTGGGTATGGAGCTTTTTGTTCGTGATGATCCTGATGGCTACTCAGAGATTGGCACCGATTGGATGGATACAGCAACCCTGCTTGAACGAATGACATTTGCCCAAATCATAGCAGAAAATGCTGATAAGGACGTGAAGTGGGACGCTGAAGCCCTGTTCTCAGAAAAGGGGCCAGACACAAAAATCCGATACCTCGTGCCCAAGAACGCAAGTCTCGGAAAGAAATGGACTCAAGTTGATTTTAATGATGCTAAATGGAGNTCTGTTGGCACTAGTGTTGGATATGACAACAANTCCGATTTTCTCGACTTTATTGATCTGGATTTAAAAGCAGAAATGTACCAGAAACAGACAAGTGTTTATGTTCGACTTCCATTCCTGATCGAAGACCCAATGCAGTTTGAATATTTGCGTTTGAAAATACGGTATGATGATGGCTTTGCAGCTTATTTGAACGGAGTAAAAGTTGCTTCCGCCAATGCTCCTACCCAACTCAAATGGAACTCCAAAGCAACCGACGGCCACCCTGACTCTGAAGGAAAGGAACTAAAAGTTTTCTCACTATCTAAACATATCAAGCACTTACGCAAGGGCAGGAATATNCTGGCAATTCACGGCATGAACAATACTCAAACAAGTTCNGACCTGCTGATACAGCCTCAATTACGTGGTGGACTTGGANGNGGAGAAGCTGTTGTAAATTATTTCGATNGACTCCTTTTCCAAAATTCGCTTAACCAAACACAAAAAAATATTCTGCTTAAATTTGTAAATACCAATGTAGCTGAAAGACCTAAAAGNCTTGATCCNGCAGCNGCNGATTATACNCAAAAAGTACAAGAACTAGTCGGACTAATTCTATCAATGCCACAGTGGCAGTTCCAATAATTCTAAACCAACGAAATAAATATGAACCTACAAAGAAGAGACTTCCTTAAGACTGGCGGNCTNGCCAGCGGAGCAATAGGTTTGAATCTACTAAGCGCCTTAGGCCTTCCTACCGGCCTGTTGGCTGACGGCCATTCAGGCAAAAAAAAGATGCTCTTCATCTTTCAAAGAGGAGGTAATGATGGAATNAACACTGTTATTCCTAGGGGAGATACTGAGTACAACACGTCTAATCGCCCTACTCTATTTATTAAGGATAATCAGGCACTTGACCTTGGAAATGGATTTGCACAACTCCACCCGGGCCTAGAGCCCATGATGGAACTTTTCAACAATCAAAAACTAAACGGTAAAGATGGCCCTGGAAATTTAGCGATTATTCATAGAGTCGGATATTCAGGCCAATCACGATCACACTTCAATAGCCAGCACTACTGGCAAAATGCTGATCCCGGAAACAAAAAGCTAGATGAAGGAATGTTCTACCGACAGATCATGAATACTGTTGATTTAACAAGTGTTGAAAATGCATTTCCAGCTGCCAGTATTTCAGGATCACAAATGGTCGCGCTTCGAGGTGCTAAACCTCTTCCAAATTTCCGCAAAGCTTCAGAGTTCGCCTTCAAAGGTAGCTCTGCAAAAAATCGAAAATTCCTTGGCCGCCTACCAGACATTGACCCCAGATTCCCGCTTGGTTCAGGTGTTCTGGGAATGTATGGAGGTGCTGCTAATTTACCAAGAAAGCCATACCGTAAAACCGTACACCGAACCGGCGAATTACTTGGAGCCACAATTCAAACACTCCAAGATGCAACTAGAAAGTCATACACCCCCTCCAATGGCGCAGAGTATCCGGGAGGCACATTTGGACAACGACTTCAAGAGGCAGCAATGCTATTTAAACGCACCAATGCAAGAATCATGGGTTTAAACATAGGCGGCTGGGACACTCACGTAAGGCAGGGCCAACTATACGGAAAGCACACACAACTACTTGGCGATGTTGCAAATGCATTCCAAGCATTTCATCGAGACATGCAGGATCAATGGGAGGATGTCCTAATCGTAACCATGACAGAGTTCGGTCGAACCTCAAAAGAAAATGGTAGCCGAGGCACAGATCACGCTGAGGCTGCAGCCATGTTTGTTGCTGGCGGAGGTGTCAAAGGAGGTGTCTACAATTGCGATCGTAAAAGCTGGAAGAACGGAGATATGTTTAGCACAAAAGGGCGTTACCTATCTCGCAAATCAGACTTTCGCTCTGTCTTTGGGGAAATTTTTACAGATCACTTCGGCAATTCACAAAATCAATTGAACCAGGTAATCCCAACATATTCCGAAGCAAAAAATAAGAATCCCAATGACTTTAAAAAAATCGGATTCATATCTTGATTAGTTATAATTAAANACGCATCAACTATAACAACAAAGGCCCGGCAGGTATCATCCAGTCGGGCCTTTTCAGGAGAAACTTAACTTATGATCTTTATCAAAAAAATATCTGAAACTGACTGACAAAAACATTTCCGTCTTCACCATTCTCAAAATCAGCATTTGAGTAGTTAAACAAAGCTCAAACATTTTTGTTCAAATACCAGTTCAAGCCAATCGTCAATGAATCCAATTCATCAACAGGTTTTTCAGGATAATTAAAGTCAGTAAAATCTAATTTCGACACAAGATTGTAACAAATCTGTAACATTAATAACTTTTTATAGACAGTGTCTAATTCTTCGTCATATTGATTTTCAGAGGGCTTAAAATTATTTAAATTAATGAGTGATAAAACACAGTTAGAAATCCATCTTCAGCAGGACATTGACACAATCAAGTCCAAGATTAAAGAGATGGGATCACTTGCTGAAACCGCCTTAAATAATAGCTTTTCCGCCTTTTTAAACAACAACGGACAACTTGCTTACTCAGTAATACTTCTAGATCGAAAAATAGATGAACTTGAAAAAGAAATTGATCACCTTTGTCTAGAATTCCTCATTCGTCAGCACCCTGCTGCAAGCTTGCTTCGATTCGTTTATGCATCAATTAAAGTCAATCTTGAGCTGGAACGNGTAGGAGACTATGCAGAAAGCGTTGCGCGAAGGAGTCTGGTAGTAAATTCACTTAAGATTGATATCGATTTTTCACAGTTTGAGGCAATAAACAAAGCCTCGGTATCAATGCTAAATAATTCGATACAAGCATTCATAAATCAGGATAAGGATTTAGCTGCAACCACAATGCTTGAACAAAGAGAAGTTAGCCGACTTCGGGACAAAATCAATGATGACCTNTTTGTTTTAGCATCNAGNAATAAAATCCCTATAACCGCATTAACNCCACTGCAGACTATAGCTCGCAGACTGGAAAGGGTTGCAGATCAATCCAAGAACATATGTGAAGAAACACTTTACATGTGTACCGGAGAAAACATTAAGCACCTTAAAACAAAAACCTTTAAGGTATTATTTGTTGATGATGACAATGCCAACACAAGCCAAATTGCTGAAACTATTGGTAACTCCCTCAACCTAGAGAACTTCGTTTTTAGCAGTGCCGGAATTACTTCTGAAAATATTGCAGATAGCACTATTAAATTATTAAATGACAAGGGCCACGAAACCACTAATAATATATCCAAGTTAGTGGAAAACATACCAAATCTTAATAATTATCAGGTAATTATCTCTCTTAGTGAAGGTGCCCAAAAAGCATCTCCCCAACCTCCAACCAAAACTATCAGCATTCACTGGGAGGTTGATCAACTTAAAGATGATCCTGATGCAACTTACAAATTTTTGAACAAGAACATAAATGATCTTGTTCAAGCTATANTCGGTGAAGAAAATTAAATANTATAATGNATATTATAAAAAAAATAATCGGAATATCTATCCTCTCAACANCTATATTATTACTTCCTGGATGCGGGAAACGAGATGGNGGGGGTGATGATGGACAAACAACAAATATTCAGAATAAAGGTTCAGACACAATGCTTCAATTGGCACAAGCATGGAGCGAGTTATACGCCAAAGATAACCCAGACGTGCGCGTGGCTGTTTCCGGCGGAGGATCCGGCACAGGTATAGCAGGCATTATTAACGGCGTAGTTGATATTGCAAATTGCAGCCGTGCCATGAAACCTGGTGAAGCAGAAAANGTTAAAGAAGCACATGGAGTNGAANCNGTGCAGTANATTATGGGCCTTGATTGTTTAGCNGTGTACGTCCACAAGGATAATCCTTTAGANNAAATTAGNATCGAGCAACTTGGACAAATTTTTGGNGAGGNCGGNACTATAACAAAATGGAGTCAACTCGGAGTCAAAGCGCCTGAGGGCAAGGACGAAATCGTGCGTTTAAGTCGACAATCTAATTCTGGAACCTACGTTTATTTTAAAGAAACAGTTATTCCTGAAGGAAAATCCTTTAAACCTGGGTCATTAGACATGCACGGTTCTAAGGAAGTGGTTGAACTTACCGCTAAAACACCAGGAGCCATCGGTTACAGCGGAATGGGTTACGCCACTGACGATGTAAAGATGCTATTGGTTTCGAAAAAGAAAGGTGATAAGGCTTTTGGACCAAACAACGAAAACGCTTTAAGTGGAGATTACCCCATAGCAAGGCCATTATTTATGTATACACTTGGAGAGCCTAAACCTCATGTGAAAACTTATCTAGACTGGTGCTTGTCTGAAGCAGGACAAAAGGTGGTAGAAGCTACCGGCTACGTGCCTGCTCCAAAGAAGAAGTGACAAAAGTGACGCCTNCCAAAGTNTAATGGAACTCAAGCGTTCAAAGTGGAAAGCCTTTTACGAGGGGCTAATCGAATGGATTATTCGAATATGCGGTATCAGCGCTGTTGTATTCGTATTTTCCATCTTCATTTTTGTTTTTTGGGAAGGTAAAGGACTCTTATTCAGCGAAAACTTTAGCGTATGGGAACTTTTAACATCACAGAAATGGGATCCCACTCATGAACCTGCCAGCTTTGGTGCGGCTAGAATTATTCTAGGCACATTTAGCGTTGCCATCTTGGCAATGACAATAGCGGTTCCGTTCAGTCTAGCTGGAGCTATATTTATTTCTGAGTTTTGTGGCAACCGCTTGAAGGAAATTTTAAAGATAGTCATTGAGTTGCTGGCTGCAATCCCCTCGGTAGTTTGGGGGTTTATTGGTTTAACCATCATGTCCACTCTAATCCGAGACTTGGGTTCAACTACGGGGCTTTCCGTATTGAATGGTGCTATTATCCTCGCATTAATGAGCATGCCAATTATTTTATCAATAAGCGAAGATGCCTTGAATGCTGTGCCCGATTCTTATCGTGAAGCAGCCATAGGTCTGGGTGTTACACGTTGGCAAATGGTTTATAGGGTCTTGTTGCCAGGTGCAAAAAAAGGACTGTTGGCAGCAGTACTACTAGGCATGGGTCGTGTTGTGGGTGAGACCATGGCTGTATTGATGGCTACTGGACACGCGTTAAACAACCCTTTTGATACAACTCCACCCTTCTTTCATGCTCTTATAGAAGTAAAGACACTAACCGCTACTATTGCCTCAGAAATGGGCGAAGTGGAGCGAGGTGGCGATCACTGGCAAGTATTGTTTCTGATCGGCATCCTCCTTTTCACCATAACATTTTTCGTAAACTTGACCGCTCACTTCGTAGTACACGGAGTTAAAAGCAAATGAACGACTCACAAAGATTTACTGCAACTTCATTTACTCGCGCTAAGGAGACCCGTGAGAAGTGGGTTAAATTCCTGATGTTCGTGGTTACCTTGCTAATGGCAATGCCGGTAATCCTGTTGATCAGTTATCTAATAAACAAGGCACTCCCTGTGTTATCCCTTGAATTTATCACTGATATTCCCCGCAATCAGATGAGTGCCGGCGGTATCTGGCCTGCTGTTCTGGGAACTATTTATTTAGTCACCTTGTCACTTTTGGTGGCTGCGCCGGTAGGCGTAATGGCGGGTGTCTACCTCAATGAATACGCCAAAGATAATTGGCTGACACGACTTATAAGCCTAGCTGTAATCAATCTTGCCGGTGTACCAAGTATTGTCCACGCACTTTTCGGCTTGGGAGCGTTTGTTTTGTTTGCAGGTCTTGGAGAGTCTGTAATTGCTGCCTCTCTAACACTTGCCGTAATGACTATGCCGGTGGTTATTACCAGCACTCGTGAAGCATTGTCCGCCGTGCCTATGTCATTCCGCGAAGCCTCTTGGAATATGGGCGTTAGTCGCTGGCAAACAATCCGAGGCGTAGTATTACCAAANTCAGTNAGTGGCATACTTACAGGTGTNATTCTTGAGGTTTCCCGNGCAGCAGGTGAGACAGCCCCTATTATGATAACAGGNGTAACNGCCAGCCTTACCTTTAAACAAGGCGAGTCTGTATATTATNTNNTAGGAGAAAAATTCATGGCGCTCTCNTATCACCTATACTATTTCTCTACACAATGGACTCCACCCCGTTTGGTGTTAGACGANACCTCAGGTGACATGGTNCCCATGACAAAGGCNGCAATTGAACATGCAGAAGCTATTCCTTATGGAACAGCTGTGGTATTGCTCGGGGTGGTACTTTTGTTTAACTCATTATCCATTTCGTTTCGGTATTATCTACGCACACATAGAAAATGGTAGAAGNCACCCCAAAACTCAGCGTAGGAGACCTTCNCGCCTGGTATGGNCAAAGGGAGGTCATTCATGGTATATCTTTTGATATAAACTCAAACGAAATCTTCGGAATCATTGGGCCCGCTCAATCAGGTAAGACAACACTACTTAAAACTCTAAATCGCACTTTAGAATTTACTGCCGGTTCACGAATGGATGGTTCCGTCAAAATGGATGGTGAGGACGTGTACGGAATTAAAGATGTTTACGGGTACCGTCGACGAGTAGGGATGGTGGCACCATTACCAGTTGGATTACCTCTCACGATTTATGACAACGTGGCTTTTGCTCCGCGTAGTTTTGGAATGAGAGACAAGGATCAGCTAGATGCTTTAGTGCAAAAATGCCTTGAACAAGCTGCGCTTTGGGACGAGGTGAAGGATCGACTCGGTTCACTGGGAACNAAGCTATCAGGCGGCCAACAACAAAGACTTACCATCGCACGCGCCCTAAGCCATCAACCAGAGGTACTTTGTCTCGATGAATTTTCAATAGCTATAGACCCAGTAACTACTATGAAGATTGAGGACGTGCTTAAAGAATTACGCGAAAGCATGACTATTATTCTTGTTACTAATCTCGTTCAGCAGGCTAGACGCCTGGCCAAACGCACAATGTTCATGCTAAACGGCGAAGTAATCGAAGAAGGAGAAACAGAACATATGTTCTCTGGAAAAGCAGAAAACCCTAAGACAAATGAATTCGTATCAGGCGCATTTGGCTAAACAATGAGCAACGAAAACGATTACGCCATTGTGACGGAAGACCTCGACCTTTGGTACGGGGATTTTCAAGCACTTGAAAAAGTTAGCCTCAACCTCCGCAGTGGAATTATTACTGGACTTATTGGTCCAAGCGGCTGCGGCAAGACAACATTTCTACGCTGCCTTAATCGTGTGAATGAACGCTACGGCAACGTTCGAACAGAAGGCACCATCAATCTTCTAGGAAAAAACATCTACGACCCTGATGTTTCACTAATCGAGTTGCGCAAGTCAGTCGGCATGGTGTTTCAGCGCCCCAACCCACTCCCAATATCTGTTTACGAGAACATCGTATTTGGCCTTCGGGTCCATAAACCGCGAAGTGAACTTAAACGGTCTTTTCTCGACGAAGCTGTTGAGCAGGCATTAACAGAAGTGATGCTATGGGACGATCTGAAAGACAATCTTAAACAGAAAGCAACTGAGCTACAATTAGAGCAACAACAAAAACTCTGCATTGCCCGACTACTCCCACTGAAACCGGAAATCATCTTAATGGATGAACCTTGCTCAGCGCTTGATGTAGGCGCCACTACAGCAGTTGAAGAACTTATGCTCACACTTTCAGGGAAATACACTATTGTGATTGTTACCCACAATATGGCACAAGCTAGACGCATAAGTCATGAATGCATCTTTATGCTGCTAGGGGAAATAGTTGAACACGATAGAACCGAGAAGATCTTTTTAAACCCTACCAATCAAAAAACGAGTGACTATATTGAGGGAAGATATGGCTAAACCGTATCCCTAATGGATACAAACTTCTAAACTCAAAAGGGACAATTTTTTATTTTGATCAAAAAACATTAATTTGTTGCAAAAATGTTGCGAAAAATAATTTGTAAATAATATTTTTTTAAAGCATTTCAATTAGACACTAAAAATTTTAATAAGCCATCATGCCCAAACATGTACTTGTAGTTGAAGACGAGCCAGATACAGCCGAGCTTATTGAATTACACCTCAAGAATGATGGATATAGAGTAACGGTAGCCGGTGATGGAGATCAGGCACTAAAAAAAGTCCACAAACACATGCCAGACCTTGTTATATTGGATTTAATGATTCCAGAAATTACCGGAGTAGAAGTATGCAAATTCATCAGAAAAGATCCGGCCACACAATCAATACCTATTATAATGTGTACAGCGAAAACAGGTGAAATAGACAAAATTCTCGGACTTGAATTAGGTGCGGATGATTATGTAACAAAGCCATTTAGCCCAAGGGAATTACTCCTTAGAGTAAAAAATTTAATTAAGCGAAGTGATTCTAGTAATGTTAAAGCAGATGAAAGGCTAGTAATTGGTGAAATCGTAATCGACAAAAATACTCACGAAGTGAAGGTTGATGGACAAACTATTGATTTAACCGCTACTGAGTATAAGTTGCTTATTCTATTTACTGAAAAAATAGGGAGGGTTCTGTCAAGGGAAGTACTTCTAAGAGATATATGGGGATACAAAAACGATATAGAAACCAGAACAGTTGACATGCATGTTCAACGCCTTCGCAATAAATTACTGAGCTCTAAAAATTCCATCTTTACGGTGAGAGGATTCGGCTACAAGTTTATTGCTGAATAATTAAAATATATTATCTATGGATTTAAAAAAATTATTACTCGCTGAATTTATCGGCACATTCATTCTTGTTTTCGCCGGAACTGGAGCAGTTGTTTTTGACTCCATGTCTAATGGTGCAATAACTCATATCGGCATTTCCCTAGTATTTGGATTGGTTGTTATGGTGATTGTTTATGCCCTTGGTGATATCTCTGGCNCACACATAAACCCTGCTGTAACTATCGGATTCGCAATAAGCGGGGAATTCCCAGCTAAACGTATCGCCCCTTATATTATATCTCAATGCCTTGGGGCAACAGCAGCAAGCTTCAGCTTGTTAGCACTTTTTGGAAATCACAATGAGATGGGATCAACAATACCTGTCACAATTGAAGGCTACAGGTTCACCTACGAATCTTTAGTACTTGAAGTAATTCTAACTTTTATTTTGATGTTTGTTATCCTTAATGTCGCTGTTAAATCTCCAGACAAAAAAATAATGGCCGGATTGATAATAGGTGCAATTATAGCAGTTGAATCAGGCTTCGCTGGACCAATAAGTGGAGCTTCTATGAATCCAGCAAGGTCTCTAGGCCCCGCAATTGCTAGCGGCAACTTTACAGATTTTTGGATTTATATTGTTGGCACAGTTTCAGGTGCAGCACTTGCAGTTCCTGCATGGAAATACATTCGNCCTAATAAAAAACAATCAGGAAGACCTAATCGAAATAGGCCAAGAAATAGAGCTCCGCAAAATCCACAAAGACAAAAAAATCAACAATGGAAAAAGAGGACACAAAACCAACAGTCCTGATTCTCTGCACTGGAAACTCATGCCGCAGCCATATGGCTGAAGGAATTCTAAANTCGGNAGCAGGAGAAAGCCTTAATGTTCAGAGTGCAGGATCTAATCCCGCAGGATATGTGCATCCACTTGCTATTAAAGCATTAGGAGAGATAGGAATTGATATTTCTTCGAATTCATCCAAACACATGAATGAATTTCTTCAGCAAGACGTTGAAACTGTCATTACCGTTTGCGGCAATGCAGATCAAGCGTGTCCAGTATACCCGGGCCAAGTTAATCGATTCCATTGGCCTTTTTTCGACCCCGCAAAAGCAGAAGGTAGCGAAGAAGAAATCTATGAAAAGTTTAAAACTGTACGAGATGAAATTCAAAAGGTCTTTACCGATTACGGAAAAGAAAGGGTCGGGCTAATAGAGGACTAATCTAAAGAGTCATCAGAACTCGCTACCGGCCGGAAAAATCGTCCTTCACTTGTAAAAACTTGCTTAGGGGAAACCAGATCAATGTAAGAGCTGCTCCTCATATTGTCTAATTCTACTCCTGCATAATACAGAGCTGAAACCACAGCCGTAGAGCAAATATAGCCCCCACCAATATCATCCTTAGATA
>PAOJ01000054.1 GCA_002708005.1 Verrucomicrobiales bacterium
CTTCTGAATACGGCCACATCTATAAGCAACGAGAATGGCTTAGTATATCCAGAGTCTCTTGCAGGAGCCGGATTTCTCGATGTAGCAAAGGCTGTTGAAACTTTTGTAACCATTATGGCTGAGGGATCGGATGGCTTGACCACACTTTCGCTAGGGTCCTTAGCACTATCAAAACCGACTACAATCAAGAAAAACATCAGAATTACTAACCACAAAAATACTCCTGTTTTATACGAAATGGTAGTCGAAGAGACAGTTCAAGAATCGGGGTTTGCTATTCTACTTCCCTTAAATAAAACGGTTCAAGTGCCAGCAAACTCTCATAAACTCGTCCAAGTGTCATTTCATGCTGATCCATCTCAATTCGATAGAATTGGTGATTCCATAACTCCTAATACTATCAATGGAAGAGCCAGAAGCTGGGTATACGAAGTCAGTGGTAAGATTCGGTTCAATGGAGAAGGAAATACATTACGCCTTCCCTACCATGCGATTGTAAGGTCGGCAGCTGATAAAAAAACTACTNTCAAAAAAATCGGCCTACCATATCAAGACACAGTCGCGTTTACTCTTCCTTTGCAGGGGGAGTCAGCCCATCCAAAACCACTTGTATCTGTATTCGAACTGGCAGCTGTAAGTCCTCNTAAAAACAGTCTCAAAGATCCATCCGACATTGCCGGTGACGTTCTCGCACTTGGNGTTGCCTCAGACTACCCACAAGTTGGATCGGTAGAAAAAACTACACTTTACTTCGGAATAGCAAATGCCGGCCCATGGACTAACCCTCACTCATTTCTCTACGACCCGCATCTNCAGATTGACACTGATTTAAATGGTTGGTTTGANCATGAATTAGCAAGNTGCAGCAATGGNGGTTTNCTNAAGGNTGANCTCACTATATCNGCTTNCGCAGACGACGTANTNCTTTCTNTTTTNATTANATCNNCAAACGANGAATANGANATNNCTGAAGCAGGATTCCTAAACGTCTTNCCNCCTAATCNTTACGACACNGNACCATTTAACAACAGCGTNATGGTACTACCNNTTNCNGCNAAGANGNTGGGGCTTAANGAANANAANNCNGNTTTTGATTTTCGNGTGCTTTCNCTTGGNGCAGAGCAATACGGNTATCCCGAAATNGACCGNACNANNCTNATNCGNTATGATGTCANANANCCAATTGTTGAATCCGCTTTTGGAATTGACGGCACAGTAATGTTTGATGCCAATCAATCAGTCCGTGTAAAAATCAACCGCCATATGGCTAAGCTCAAGAATGCGCGCCCAGCTGTAATGATCATGCATCACATGAACACTGGCAGTCATAAATTAGACCTAGTCGAAATCAAACTCGATACCGATGATGTAGACAGAGATGGCATTGTGGATCTAGAAGAACTAAACCNATANGGGNATCTAACNACNANNAANNCNNNGCTNAATACNGACAGNGATAAAGANGGAGCAACNGATNNNAANGAANNAGCNGCTGGAACCGACCCCAACNACCCAAGATCTGTCTTTGCTCTAAATCCTAAAGTCCTAACTACACCTCTCGGAACCAAGTTAAAATGGAACAGTATCTTTGGTAAATCCTATCTAGTCCAACGCACCTCGTCACTTGGCCAAAAATTCGAAACTATCTCCGAGCTAGTACCTGCAACTCCTCCGATAAATACTTTCATCGACAAGACTGTTCCTCTTAATCAAGGATTTTTCTATAGAATTCTGAAACCCTGAACGAAATACTTCCGTATAATTCTAGAATTATGATTACAAATAAGCGTGTCTTTCTGCAGATTGACGAACCCAAGCAGATAAAGCACTATTTCCNCCACATGTCTTTGAAGCATACAATTTTGGTTGTTTTAATTGGTCTTTCATTAATTAAGCCAGTTGCTGCAGAAATTCCCAGCGGACCTATTACACTTGAACAGTGCATTAAGATCGCAATTGAAAACAACTTAAACCTTCGTATCACCAGTTATCAACCACGCTTAGCAACTTTTGGCTTAGATGGTGTTTACAGCAGTTATGACCCNAATTTCAGCGTTGGAATTAATGATAGCCACCGAGTCAGTAAAGGCCGAGAAAACCCCCTTGAGTTCATTATCCCTACCAGTGAAACGGATTCTTTCCGACATAACTATGGCTTAAGCGGGCTGCTCCCGACTAACACACGATATTCAATTGGACTCAACGGCTCCGAAACAACTGGCACCAGTGCTAATAACTTTCCATTTGGTAGTTACGGAGCAGGATTTAGTTTGCGACTTACGCAACCTTTACTTCGAGGTGCATGGAGTGGAAATCGAGTGAGAATGAACATCAAGCTTGCAAAGCAACAAGTTGATTCAGCTGGCTTAGACGTCAAGGAGCAAATCATGCAAACCGTCAGCTCTGTAGAACGTGCTTTCTACAACCTTATTGCTGATAGCCAAAATCTCACAATCGCTGAGGACAGGCTTAAAAGCGCAGAGGAAGATTTACGAATCATGAAGATTAAAACGAATGTTGGAACGGAGGCCAAAACTAGACTTCCCCAGCTCGAAGCTGAAGTGTATTCAAGTCAAGCATCGCTAATTTCAGTTCGTAATTCCTACACCACTCAGGTTAACACGCTGAAAAGCCTAATGTCCGCCGATTTTTCTTCAGTGGTAGAAAACGAACTATCACCAGTTGGTGAACTGAATCCAGTTCAGACCGTCTTCAACCGAACCGACAGTTGGGACAAAGCATTGAATAATCGTCCTGATATTTTAAAAAGCTTCATATCTTTAGAACGCGCAGACATTCAACTGAAATTCGACAAAAACCAACTTTACCCCCAACTTGATTTAACAGGCAGCTACGGATTATCTGGGGCTGATAATGCAGTTACTAGCTTTAGAGACAAAACTCCCTACATCTCTCGAAGCGCAACTTTTGACAACTCCTTCAGAGACATAAGAGATGGCAATTATCCAAATTATTCTATTGGACTGTCGCTCAACATCCCAATTCCCAATCGTTCTGCACGAGCCAGCTATAAGTCTTCCCTAGCTCAAAAAGAAATAGGACTACTCCAACACAAGCGGCTCGAACAAACTATCATGATCAACATTGATTCGCTTATTCGCCAGGCGGAAAGTAGCTACGAACGCATTGAAGCAACTCGTCTTGCACGAGTTAGCGGAGAGCTTGCTGTAAAGAATGAACGAACTCTGCGTGACGAAGGAGCTAGCACTGACTTTGTTGTACTACGAGCCGAACGTGATTTAACTTCACGACGATACTCCGAAATTCGCGCCAAGGCCGATTATCTAATTGCGTTAGTAGCTCTTGCCGAGGCCGAAGGNAGCATACTNGATAAACATGCTATCAATGTTGAATTTACTGAGGAGTAATAAATTAGTTTTAATCTAAGCTTACTGTTGCTGAAACAGGCTGGTGATCACTCGGGTACTGTTTATTATTATCAAATAAAACAATTTCCGCCTCACTGATNTTTACAGGCCCTTTAGATAATACCCAATCAATTCTTCTAGTTCCTTTTTGAGTAGGCCTGAACCCATTCATCGTATTCCATTCCGAATTGATCGCTTTAGTTGCTGAAAGAAGAGTATCTTTAAAACCACCGTCATTCACCAGTATGTCATAAACCTTATTCATTTTTGCTGTGGCATTGAAATCTCCAACCAATAAAACTGGCAGCTTGGTTTTAAGTTCACTTACTTTTTTGTTTACGAGTATTGCAGATTTTTCTCGGGCTGGCTGCACTCGATGATCAAAGTGCGTGTTCCAAAAATAAAATTGTTTATTAGTTTTTTTGTCTCGAAACAAAATCCATGTCACCATTCTTCTATTGCTATGACCCCAAGTAGCAGAAGCGATAACATCTGGAGTATCAGACAGCCAAAAATGATCATACTTCATAATGTCAAAACGATTTGCCTTATAAAATATGGCCATAAATTCCCCTCGACTCCCTCCGTCTCGACCTGTGCCAAACCAAGTATATTCGGGGATTTTTTTATTTAACTCTTTAAGCTGATAAAACTTTCCCTCCTGAGTCCCTATAATATCAGGGTTTTTTTCATTAATAAGATTCGCCATAACGGGAAGGCGATCAGGCCATGCATTAGGCTTGCTGTTACTTGCATAACGAAGATTGAATGCCCAAACCTTGAAAGAATCATCGGCAAGGACTGTTTGTCCTAGTGATAGGAATCCAAGTAATACCAATAAGAATAAACGCATGCCCATGACCTACTCGAATCACCACTTACCTGCAAGCAGGAAGCATTATTCAAAATGCTATTGCCCAATAAATTTTAAGTCCAAAAACGATATTCCAAATCTTAACCAAAGCGGAATTGTAATAAGACTAAACAACGTAGTTGCTATTGCAATCTGAGTGGCAATCACCGGGCTTCCTCCGTACATACGGGAGATCAAAATTGGGAACATCGCTGCTGGCATTGAAGCTTGAATAAGGACAACCTGTTTTAATTCAACCGAAAACGGCAGCCAATTTGCTGTTATAATCATTAATGCGGGAAGTAAACCCAATCTTAAAATAATACTCGTCCAACATACCCGAAACGCTGATCTAAATTCACACTGAGCTAAATAGTCTTTCATCATCGCGCCCATCAACAATATAGACATCGGAATTGCGCACCTGCCCAGCATGTCGATAGATTTAATAACTACTTCTGGAATGTACAAATACAGCCCAGTAGCATTTATTATAAGAGCTAAAACTACTGAAAGAAAAGGCGCATTAAGCACCTTGCTCCAAGCTGAAGTTAATTCACCATGTAGCAACATAACCCCAAGCGACCACATCGCAAGAAGAGTCCCTACATTAAAAACAAAAAGCACCGCAACTGCATTAGGGCCAAAGAGAGACTCGCTTAAAGGTATTGGAACAAATCCAAAATTAAATACCCCAATTGCTATCGCATAAGTTCGAGCTTTTGGACCAATCTGACCGGTAGCGTATTGGCGGGCGATCCAGCCCACTAACATCCCAATAGCAATGGAGGAAAATCCAACTAAAGGAGGTAACCATACATTCTCCGGTTGTCGAATCGCCTCGTTTCCGCTGATTTTACTAAAGGCAAGGCAAGGCAAGAGCACATTCATCGCCACGCGCATTAGACTGTCATCAGCCTCACGGTTGAGCCAATTAATACGCCGAAACTGATATCCTAAAAACGTTATCAGAAAAACGGGTAATACTGCAGATAGGACTTTTAATATTTCAGCCATAAATCAACGCACTCCAACTAAACGAGAAAAGACTCTACAAGAGATTCAAATTCGAGGCGTTGTATATTCTGTAGGATTTCGAGATTTTCACCCGTTCGTTCGGCAGTCTCAACTGCATCGACGAAAGCAAAAGGATCCCAACACCCATCTGGAACCAAGCAGTTTGAAAATAATTCTTTGTCAACCTCACCAAGATACTCCTTTACACGGTTAGCTAACACTGGATAGCAAGAGTGATTACCTGTTCGGCTAAACCAGTACTTTGCATTGGGATAATCCGGCTCACGACGGTGCATGATTCCATGCAAAAAACTCCCCTCAGAAGACTGAAGATCCTGAGAAATATCGTGTGATGCATCAAGATGATCATGCCAAAGAAATGCAGCAGATCGNACTAAGGTCATCGTTTTACCATTTAAATCAAGTGACTCTATTTCTTGATTAAGCTTCTCAACAGGCTTAGCTGACGCTCGCTGATAAGGGCCGACAGCAGGCAGATCCTTTGTTTTGATTACATTAAAAAACTCTTCACTCACTGTAATTAATCGTTTGCCTGACNAGTACTTTCGGACGAGCTATCTATATTCAAAGTAGATTCAGCAACTGAAGGATTATTGCTCTTATTAGCAAAGAATGTCTTCTTAATCGCACCGAATGATCCATAACCTCCGATCAAGGCCATACATATTGCAGACAAGGTTAGAAATACTTTCCATAACTTACTTGGATGCAGTCTTATATCTACACGTGTGTATAGAAAATAGATTGCAGCAAAAGCCAAAAACGGCAGGAGCGCNCCTTGAGCAAAGGCTCCCATAAAAACAAGTGTTACCGGTTTACCGAATAATGCAAAAATAATGAATGATAAAACAAGCAGGACAACAGCTCCCACTTTTACCATATGATGCCTTTCGTCTTCGTTTTGATATTTTTTGAATTTAAAAACAGAAGCCGCATCAGCAAACAAACGAGCATTTGCAGCTGTCGCCGCAAATACCGTCGAAAACAAAACACAAAAACAACCAACACTAAAAACTATTTTCCCAAACTCACCAAAAGCCCCTTCATACATAGCAGACAAATTAGCGATAACGGCATCATCAGTAATCTCTTTACCTGTCCTAAAAAGCGTAGCTGCACCAAGCAAATAGAAGGCTACTGTCGCACCGGTATATATGGCACAAGATACCCACGCGTCCCAGCGCATTACATTCAACCATCCGCGAGCACGATCNAGCCATCCGGGCGAATTATCATTTGTACCCGTGTTTCTCGCATAACCTTTTTCCAAGCACCAATAAGGATAATAAATTAGTTCAGATGTCCCCACGCCAATAATTGCAAATGCACCAAAAGCGATAGCGAAATCCTTCGGCAATGAGAATGTTAAGCCACTGCCAATTTCACTAGCTGAGATAGCAAAGCTATCGGTGAATTGTAATGAAACTAATGCAAATGCTGTGAAAAAAGTAAATAATACCACCATCCCAATGCATACCTTTTCAACAAGCTGATAACGCCCTGAAAGAAGTAATGCCATGCATATAATGGCTATGAGCGCAATAAGTCCAAGATGCCAGCCCGAGTCGTTACTAACAACAAGGCTCGCAATACCACCCATCATGCCAGCTACCTGCATAGTGGAGCCGATATACATCACCACCCAAAACCACACCATCCAAGAAACTCGCAGCTTTGGACCAGGCACGCTGTTCATAGCTTCAAGTGTCGTCTTGCCATTAATCAATGTATAGCGACCAAGCTCAACTTGGACAAATACCTTTACTAAGCAACCAAGTATAATAAACCAAAGCATACTAAATCCCACTTTGGCTGCTAGTGCAGGAGTGGCAATCAATTCACCAGAGCCAACTATTGTGGCCGTTATAATTAGCCCTGGCCCAAGATGTTTGAGTATGCCGACGAATGTTTTAGGAGCTGGTTTAGGGTCCATAGTTAGTTAAGTGTAAATTTAGTCCAGTTTGATTGGCTTCAAAATAATCCTGCGAAAAGCAACAGGGCCATGATCACCCTGAAGCATCAATGGGCCAACCGGTTTTTCNTCATCAAAACGAGCGCCCGAAGTGGGCCCTTTCACTTCAATGTTTTGATGAATCAACTGCCCATTATGAGTAACCTTTACATACTTGGCATTCTCAATTTTATGGCCATCAGCATCGAATCGCGGGGCACGAAAGATTACTATAAACTTCTGCCACTGCCCAGGAGGTTTGCTCGCATTAATTATTGGNGCATTGCCTCCAACTTTTTTACCTTTAATCAGTTGAGGATAAATCCCTCCATTTTCCTCAGGAGTCATAAAATTATTTCCAAAGCTATCGAAAATTTGTAGTTCGTATCGGCCTTGAAAATAAATTCCGGAATTAGAACCCTTAGGCACCATGTACTCGATAGCTGCCTGCACATCCCCATGTTGAAACTTACTAATCAAATTTCCTGTCTCACCATCGATTCCATTTACTAGAACTCCTTTACCAGGCATAAGGGTGAAGCTCTGTGCATTTGATAAGGAAAGTTTAGCTGAATTAACCAAACTCCACTCACCAATGGGGTCTTTCCATCCCAGAAGTGAACGGCCATCACTTATGGTGATACTTTTTTTAGGAGGGGGTGATGGGGGNGCTAGTTGGCCTTTCACTTGGCAGAAGCCTCCTATCAAAAACAAAAACATCGATCCCCACTTGGCCATACAAAAGACCGCACCAGTAAAGCAAGTAGGTTTCATTTTCCACCGCCATAATAACTATTGAATGCACTCCCTTAAAGATGATTTTAACAAAATTAGGCTTGCAATGGCGCGAACCAAAAATAGGCTTTGCTGTATCCCCGTCCAGTGACGGGTAAATTAATACAGACCATATGATAAACAAAAGCATGGGGGGGACGCTTTGAGTCGCCCCAAAGGCGGCAAACGCCCATTCAGAGTCCAAAAAGAAAGAGTTAACGGTAGAATCCGTGCCAGAGAAGTTAGAGTGCTAGGGGATGATGGCAAACAATTGGGAGTCTTTCAGACTCAGGATGCAATTGGCATGGCAAAGGAGCAGCAGCTAGACTTAGTCGAAATTTCGCCAAATGCCGAACCGCCGGTTTGTAAGATTACAGACTACGGCAAATATTCCTACGAACAAAAGAAACTTCGGAAGGAACAAAAGAAAACGACTACCACAATCAAGATCAAGGAAATCCAACTTCGGCCTAATATCGATCCGCACGACTTTACCTTCAAACTAAACCATGCAATCGATTTTCTTTGCGATGATAATAAAGTTAAGGTCATACTTCGCTTCCGCGGCAAGGAGTTACGCACCAAACATATTGGACTACAAACGATCGAAGCCTTCTTGGAAAAAATTAAACCTTGGGGCCATACCGACACCAAACCGCGGGAAGCTGGACGCAGTGTGATTGTGCTGCTTAATCCAGTAAACAAAAAGCAGCGAGCCCCTCATCCTGACCCTGAAGACCGCATGAAAGATATCGACCACGATGAAATTCGCCACGTAGAAGGGGCAGACATCAACCAACGTCGCGGGAGCTCCAGAAAAGATAATATTAAAGCGCCGTAAGCTAGTTAATTAGGTAACACACCTTTTTTCTCTAACATCTGTTCCATTACCTTATCCATCATTAAATCAGCCAAAGGTTGAGTGACAGAATCAAGCTTTGCATTAAACTCTTTAAGGGAGGCTGCCGTAACGGCACCTCCCTTTTCTTTTTCTGTAAGAAGACTCTCCGCCTCTGTTAGCGCCGCCTCAATTTCGCCACACTGTTCTTTTGGCAGCTGACTACCATACGCCTCCAGCCCCTTGAGTGTTGCCTCAACAGTTTGCTCGATGCGCAGCTTGGCTTCAATCCAACGTCGCTCTTCGATATCGTCAAATGCATGTTCAACTGACTCCTCGATCATTTGTTGTACATCGGCATCTTCAACATCCACAGCAGAACGCATCTCAACAATCTTTTCGTTCCCTGTTTTAATATCTCGAGCCAACACATGTAAAATTCCATCTGCATCAATTTCAAACTGCACTCCTACTTTAGCCATCCCTTTGGGCTGAGGCTCGAATTCAAGAGTAAATCTACCAAGACTCCAATTATCTAATGCTCTTTCACGCTCACCTTGCAAAACGTGAATAAGCACATCTTTCTGATAATCAGCTACGGTTGTAAATGCCTCGCCTCGCTTGACCGGTATCGTTGTATTGCGAGGAATAATTACATTCATCAGGCCACCAAAAGTTTCAATACCCAATGATAAAGGCGTTACATCTAAAAGAAGCAAGTCGCTGTAATCACCAGACAATATGCCTCCTTGAATTGCTGCACCCAGCGCTACTGCCTCGTCAGGGTTTTGACTGGTATTTAGCTCGGGCTTACCTTGGTCACATGCAAAAACTTCTGCAGCAAATTCACGAACCAATGGCATTCGTGTCTGCCCTCCTACTAGAATCACTTGATCTAAATCATTATTATTCAAATTAGCATCAGCTAATGCCTTCAGACAATACTCACGAGTCTTCTTAATTACTGACTTGCTTAAACTCTCAAGCTGCTCTCGGCTCAAAACGAATTCAAAGCTGAATTCCGGAGTCAGAAATGGTAATGTAATAGGTGTTTCTAAATGAGTAGTAAGTTGAATCTTTGCTGTCTCTGCAGATTCATTAAGACGGGCTAACATGTTAGCATTTTCTTCGACCAAGGGCCCCCCTGATTCCACGATCTTCTTTGATAAAAACACTACTAACTCACGATCTATGTCGTCTCCCCCTAGACGCGTGTTCCCACATGTTGCGAGCACTTGAAATACCCCCTGATTTAATTCCAATATCGAAAGATCGAAGGTCCCTCCACCAAAGTCATACACCGCGATTTTTGATTTTTCCTTAAGTGAATTAAGCCCGTACGCCAAAGCCGCCGCTGTCGGCTCATTTATAATTCGCTCCACCTTTAAACCAGCTAGCTCGCCAGCCTTCCTAGTAGCATTGCGTTGGGCATCATTGAAATAGGCGGGAACAGTAATAACCGCCGCTTCAGGCTTTTCAATCATTCCCTCACTCGCAATCGTCTTGAGCGTCTTAAGAATCTCGGCAGACAACTCCTCAGGGGACCATTCGTACCCATGCAACGGAACAGTAACCGAATTTTTCTCATTAGCAGTAATAGGATAAGCTAATAAATCTTTAGCTNAATTNANATCNCCTCCACGACNGCCAATAAAACGCTTTATAGACGTGATTGTTGTTTCTGGTTGAGCTGCCCGAGAGCGTTTTGCTTCCCATCCAACAATCGGTTCACCTGAAGGCGGAATTTGNACCACAGAAGGTGTTAGTCGGCGCCCTTGGCCATCCGCCAAAACTAAAGGGATCCCCGAATCCACCACAGCAACCAACGAGTTAGTTGTGCCTAGATCTATACCAATAATCTTTGCCACTGGCCAAAACTTGCCATGATCAAGCCTACTCAGCACGTCTATTTATACCTCCACACTCCAGTATTGGCACAAACTTACTCAAGAGATAGCTTTTGCATATGCGCGAATATCTCGTNTTGATTACGNTAATGCTNTTAACCGGCTGTGCCAGTTATGAAAAGCAGACGCAATCCTTCCGAGGAGCATGGAATAGCGGTAACACAATCGAAGCATCAAAATTCGCCAATATTAAGGTTTATGACAATATTGATTCTAAAGACAGTGTGATATGGTTACTGGAACAAGGCGCTGCTCTCCGCGCCAACGATCAGTTGGAGGAAAGTAACTANGCATTTGACCGCGCTGAGAAACGCATAAAATATTATGAGAGTCAGGCAAAATTAAGCCTCTCCAAAGAAGCTACGGGATTGGTTACAAATTTGGCAGCAATCCCTTACGAGGGCAAAGGTTATGATAGTGTGATGCTAAACACNTACCAGGCACTTAATTATTTGCAGCTTGGTCAAACAGACGCTGCTCTGGTGGAACTTAGGCAAGCCAACGNAGCACAGAAAGCGGAATTAATTCGCAATACACGGCGAATCACTTCTGCACGGAAATCNGCTAANCAATTAAACTCCAATATTCTGCGAACAGAAAATGATATAAATACCCAACCTACATTAAACAGAATCCAACCGAATTTAAATGTGGATTATGGCCCATTTGTAAACCCATTTACTGATTTTCTTCACGCACTCTGCCTTTGGAGTCTTGCCGATGATCAGAGCGAAAATGCTCTAGTATCTCTCCGTCGGATAAACGCCACACTAGGAAGTTCCCCGTTCATCTCTAACGAAATCAAGCTAGTAAACAAACTACTATCAAATAATAACAATCTTGATTTAACTTATGTGTTTTTTGAAACAGGTGTTGCACCTCTACGGAGGGAAATACGCTTAGACATTCCACTATATAGTCAAGATCTCCCCTATGTCGCTGCAGAGTTTCCTCGTCTTGAGCCACGTGGGCATCTAATCCCTTCATCAGTGGCTATCGGAAAAACAAAAACTGATGCTACCATGATTTGCGAGATGGACGCGGTAATTGGACAAGATTTTAGAACTGAACTTCCCGGCATTATCATCCGTACGATTGCTTCTGCCGCGCTCAAAGCCTCTGCAACAAAACAGGCTGGTAATAAGAATGGTGATTTTGGGATAATTGCTGGCACGGTATACCAAATCTTTTCCACTAAAGCCGATCTGCGAACTTGGACATCCTTGCCAAAAGCCTTTGCTGTAACAAGAGTAGAAACGCCAAAAAATCGGAAGTTAACACTTCTAGTAGGATCACAAAAAAGTGAAATTATTGTGAACCCCGGTCAAGTTAGCGTTGTCTATGTGAAAGGATTTTCACATGGTGCGCCCTTGAAGATTCATCAATTTAGACTTAAATAAGCCCAAGACATGAATAAAACACTAAAATATCTAACCGCTTCAATGCTTTCAATAATTACTATTGGTTGCGCTTCAGCCAAATACATTGATCACAACGGCAATAATAGTGTCGTCAATGTAGATCAAATAAACACGCAAGACTGGCTGCATGCAGCCGATCAGCTAACAGAATCGTTAATGCTATCCGGGGCAATTCAATCCGTAGCTGGAAAACCCAAAGTTCTCATGATCGGCCGCATCAAAAATAATACTGCTTCGCATATTGACACTGACAGTCTAATGAAAAAAATACGTGTCGCTCTAAACAAAAGCGGCCGCGCATTAACAACCACAGCAGTAGGTCTGGACGGACCAGAAGATGCTTCATCCAAGGCAGTGCGAGAACTCCGTGCTGACGAAGAATTTAATCAGTCAACTATCCCTGGNAAAGGTAACCTTATTTCCCCNGACTACAGCCTTTCAGGAAAAATTATTCAAAANAGCGCTCGGGCTGGGCGGATTAGACAGTCTGAATTCGCATTCCAGTTAAGCCTGACTGACATCAAAACTGGTCTAGCTATCTGGGAAGAGGAAAAACTTATCGTTAAACAAGGTGCTAGACCTGCTGTTGGTTGGTAATCAAACGCAAATAGCTTTTCGAATAAACATTTCACAGTGATACTCAGCTCGCCTTTAAGGCACTAAATATGGATTGGCATTTTCGATCACGCTCAAATCAATGCAAGGACTGTGAAATCGCATTCGAAGACGAACAGCCTTACCACACAATACTCTTTCGAGGGATAGAGAACCTCGAACGCCAAGATATCTGCACCAAGTGCTGGGAAAAAACCTACAAGGCTAATCCAAAAGATACACAAGGATACATCTCACATTGGCAGGGCATTTATGAAGTCCCGCCACCGCCTCCCCCCGAGGCAATCCAAAAAGATAACGCTGAAACACTCCTTAAAAAGCTAATCNAACAAAACCATCCCGAACATACTGAAGCCTGTTTTATCCTTGCAGTAATGCTCGAGCGNAAGAAAGTCATAAAGAACAAGGATCAAATAAGNCAGGAAGACGGAAAAAGGATACTAATTTATGAACATACAAAAAACGGNGACGTATTCACAATCCTCGACCCTGCACTAAAGCTCACAGAACTGAATCATGTGCAAACCAAAGTTGCGGAACTACTGGAACATGGGCTTAATCCAAAATCCAATTACGATGATGATAATGGAGAAATCGCACTCGAGACAAAAGAAGAAGCTTCTGTCACAAAAGTTGCCGCTCCGCAAGCCGTAGATACTTGAATTTATTACCGTGGGCAATTTGCAGGCATTACAAGAAAGATTGGGATATAATTTCCGTGACGAATCTCTATTACTCCTCGCTCTCACACATCCATCCGCTTCTGGGAAAAACTCTAAACCCAACGAAGACAATCAAAGGATGGAATTCCTTGGTGATGCCATCTTGCAACTAGTAATCTCTAATGAGCTATATTCACTTCATCTAAATCATGGGGAAGGGGCCTTAACCAAAGCCCGCGCNGGACTGGTTAACGGAAGTTGCCTTGCAAAAAAAGCTTCACTGCTTGGACTTGAAACCCACCTTATAATTGGTAGAGGCCAACAAACTGAATTTGAGAGAGGGAAAAACTCAGCACTCGAAGATGCCTTTGAAGCTATTACAGCAGCCCTATTTCTCGATGGAGGAATNGAACCAGCGCGGTCTTTTATTCGGCTTATGTTCGACGAGGAACTAAAAAACCCAGACTCNATTGCTGCTATCAAGAACCCAAAGGGCGAACTTCAGGAATTACTGCAGGGACAATCTGGCGAACCTCCAAAATATGATTTGTTGAGTTCAACAGGACCGGATCATAACCGAAAATTTGAAGTGTCTGTACAACATCTCGGCAAAGAGCTAAGCAAAGGAACTGGAAATAGCAAAAAAGAGGCAGAATCAGATGCCGCACTGGCCGCACTAACGAAAATTCAAGAAAGCTGATCGAAATCAAATCCAATATCTACAGCAGGGGCCGAATGCGTCAATGCACCAATGGAAATATAGTCTACCCCCGTTTCAGCTATCTCCCGAACGTTATCAATGGTTATACCGCCACTAGCTTCCGTCTTTGATCGACCGCTAATTATCTCAATCGATCTACATAGCTCATCACGTGACATGTTATCTAGAAGTATGATATCCGCACCCGCATCTGCAGCCATCTCTGCCTGTTTAACAGTGTCTGCCTCTACTTCTATTATTAATTTAGGGTAATTTTCCCGTGCACTGTGGACCGCCTTTCTAATGTCTCCTCCCATCGCAACAAGATGGTTATCCTTTATCATCACCTGATCATAAAGCCCAATACGATGATTTGTCCCTCCNCCACAAGCGACTGCATATTTCTCTAGAATACGCCATCCTGGAATGGTCTTTCTAGTATCGAGAATTTTCGCATCTGTACCTGCTACCTGCTGAACATATTTCGCGGTTAAAGTAGCTATGCCTGATAATCGCTGGACAAAATTTAGGGCTGTACGTTCAGCCGTGAGCAGCGCTCTTGCCGGCCCATGAATTCGAATTAAAGGCTGAAAAAAATCACCATCCTGCCCATCCAAAACCTCAACACTAAAGTCAATAGACTCTTCAATCTCACGAAATGAAGCAATCGCTAGATCTNCNCCTGCCATTACAAGCGGCTCTNTAGCAACAATTACTCCCGAGGCAAAAGAATCCTTTGTTATTAGTGACATTGTGGTNACNTCNCCACTCCCTACATCCTCAGCNAATGNGGATCTAACCAGTTGTAAATAATTATCTCTAGCCAATGCTTTAGGCATCTGGAAAGTCTTGGCCAAGCTGAGCATAGTTTGAAGCNAAAAACCCGANCNNTNAAACGTCTTTNAAATCAAANNGAATATAGTANAATCNGNNTTANCAAGATGAAACACTCNNATTTAGNGCGACTGTTTATCGCTGGACTTTTTATTATTTCTTTAGTTTCAACAACTTCGGCCCAAACTAATCCAAGAAAATGGGAAAGTTCTATAAAAGCTTTTGAAACGGCAGACAAAAAGAAAAAGCCCCAACCTGACAGTGTCCTATTTATAGGCAGTTCAAGTATTCGNGGTTGGAAAACAATGAANANAGATTTNCCTGATCACATNGTTATCAATCGCGGATTCGGAGGCTCTGAGATTGAAGACTCAATTTACTTTGCTGATAGAATAATTCACCCATATAAACCCAAGCATATTTTGCTCTACGCTGGCGATAATGATATTGCACGTGGAAATTCGGCTGAAACCGTGTTTTCTGATTTTAATAAATTTATATTAACCGTTCACAAGAAACTTCCAAAAGCAAAGATTTCATTTATTGCCATAAAGCCTAGCTTGAGCCGATGGAAATTAGCCAAAAAGATGGTTAAAGCTAACGGCATAATAAAAGACTTTTGCAATACAGATAATCGCCTTCAATTCATTGACATTTGGACTCCTATGCTCGGAAACGACGGAAAACCAAAGCCTGAACTTTTCGCTAAAGACGGATTACATCTCAACAGCAAAGGGTACGCACTATGGACAAAGACTGTCACCCCTTACTTAATTAAGGACTAGGTCTCGTTTGGCAAAATGGCGGTATCGTGATAGGATAAAATATCCATGACGGACGATGGTTTACATTCACCAGCTATAGCTACTTCATCGGTAAATATACCCCTTCACGACGAACAAAACACTCGAGATACCCGCGAGTTGCCAATTGATAAAGTCGGAGTAAGAGGGCTTAGATTCCCTATTCAAGTACGAGACCGTACTCGTTCTGCTCAGAATACCATTGCCACCATCGGAATGTTTGTCGATTTGCCAATGGAATTTAAAGGCACTCACATGAGTAGATTTGTCGAAGTACTAAATTCGCATGGACAAATGATTCACGTTGAAAACATCCCTGATTTGCTCTGCAGTATGCAGCAAAAACTAAATGCCAACACTTCTCATTTAGAAATAGATTTCCCATATTTTATTACAAAAAAAGCCCCAATCACTGAGCATGAAGGTTTAATGGATTATAATATTCGCTTTGAAGCAAACGCGACTGGAAAGGAAATAGATTTTGTAATGACACTTCGAATACCAGTCGCAACTCTTTGCCCTTGCTCCAAAGCCATCAGCAATTACGGAGCTCACAACCAACGCGGAGAAGTAACTATAGCAATTCGTTCATCGGAAACTGTGTGGATCGAAGAACTGATTTCATTAGTNGAAGAATCAGCTAGTTGCGANCTATACTCCCTNTTNAAAAGGCCTGANGAAAAAGCNGTNACNGAACGNGCCTANGAGAACCCAGTTTTTGTAGAAGATTTAGTNCGTAATATTGTGCTTCGACTCAAAGANCATAAGCAAATTACNTGGTATCGGGTTGAGGCCGAAAATTTCGAAAGNATTCATAATCACAACGCTTACGCNTGTATCGAAAAAGCTAAAAAACAGATCGATTGAATTATGCGAGCAATCATAGCCCTTGCTATATATCTCACAATTGGCTGGCTGTGCGAAACAAANGCACAAACNCAGATCCAACTAGAGGCATTAAAAAGGTTGAAGGATCTTGATATTGAGTCAAATCCCTCNCTCAAGAAAGTCGTTCTAAATATTCTTGAATCTACAAAAGGAAAACCGGCTTTTGTCGAAATTGTCCGCGACTTCAAACTTGAAGGATATGAAGCTGAATTAATCAGCTATGGACAAGCTAATCCAAATAAGTCGGAAGGTGTTGAAGCAATGCGATTAGCACTCACAAAAAAAGGCCTCAAGCTGCTCTCAAGTTATATTGGNAATGTCGAAAATAAAAATTTAGAAAACACTATCCTNGCGCTTGCTAATACATTAGATCCCAAAGNGGAACCTACNCTGCTAACAATTTTAAAGGATAGNAGTAAGCCTTTCTCTGCNCGGAAAATCTCAGTAAACGGTTTAGCAAAAACTAAATCTGGAGCAACGGCNCTTATTAAGNCTGCAGAGGCCAAACAGCTTGATCCCCAGCTAAATTTTATTGCNGGCAATGCCCTCCGCAGTGCTACTTGGAAAATCATNAGCGAAAAAGCNNCTCAACTTTTNCCTGCCCCGCAAGGGCTAGGGCAAGAGCTGCCAACTTTGGCAAATTTAATACAGATGAAAGGCAATATTTCCAATGGTGAAAAAGTGTTTTTCCGGCCTGCTAGTGCCTGTGCTACATGCCACNAAATCAACGGTCAAGGAATTGATTTTGGNCCTAAACTNTCTGGAATTGGAACCAAACTTGGNAAAGAAGCNTTATANCTTTCAATACTAGAACCTAGCGCTGGCATCTCNTTCGGATATGAGGCTTGGCTGCTAAAATTAAAGAATGGCGCTGAATCACTTGGAATAATAACTAGCAGAACTGACACNGAAATNACAATTACNGCACTAGGAGGAATTTCAACNACTTATAAAATTGAGGANATAAAGAGTAATANAAAGTTGCCNAANAGTATTATGCCTCCAGGACTGCATNCAACNATGAGCCCTCAGGAACTAGTTGATATGGTAACNTATCTGCATAGTCTAAAAGAGGCTAAGAATTAGCCTNCGTCTCTTTACAAAGAGAAACCACTTGNCCAAGATTTGCACATGCAAATTATCAGGTTGGCTTTGTCAATGTGCATCACTTTATTTGTTGTCAATATGGCACAATCGGAAACCATTACACTCAAAACCCGCTCACAGACACTTTCTGCAATTAATGGGGGCAAATATCAGTCTGTTGAAAATGAGGTCACTTGGCAGTGCTCCAAGACAGCTGTAATTATAGTAGACATGTGGGATGATCATTGGTGCCCCAACGCCGCAAAACGTGTAGCTGAAATGGCTAAACCCATGAATAAGGTAATTAAGCTAGCCCGCGAAAAAGGGATGCTAATTATTCATGCACCAAGTTCGACAGTTGATTTTTACAAGGAAACTGCCGCAAGGAAAAGAGCCATTAATGCACCAAGTGCAAATCCTCCTAAACCTCTCTCAAAAGATGTTCGATGGGGGACCAACTGGTGTTGGCCTGATAAATTCCGTGAGACTGAACTTCCTATAGATGACTCTGATATGGGTTGTGATTGCGAAGAGGAATTTCCGATTCGAGAAGCTTGGACGCGCCAAATCGAAACAATTGATATTGACGAACAAATTGACGCTATTACAGACAACGGGCAAGAAGCTTACAATCTTCTCGTTAAACACAAAATTGAGAATATTATTCTTATGGGCGTACATTTAAATATGTGCGTTCTAGGCCGCCCTGTCGGTATCCGTCAGATGGTTAATATTGGTAAAAATGTCGTTCTAATGCGAGACATGACAGACACAATGTATAATCCCAAAAAGCGACCTTTTGTGAACCACTTCGAAGGTACCGATTTAGTTGTTAAACATGTTGAAAAGTATTGGTGCCCATCAATAACCAGTTCTAGCTTAACCGGTAAAGATCCGTTTGTTTTCAAAAAAAATTCGTCTAAATAACATAGTAATTGTAAAACTCAAGGCTTGTAAACCAACTGACGTTCGGTACGTTCCCTCCTCGCTTGAACTAAAAACTCAAAACTGATTTATGCCATCAGGAAACGATCTTAGAAAAGGAATGGCCATTAAGCACAAAGGCGAGGTGGCTGTAGTGTTAGAGTGCCAACATCGAACTCCAGGAAACCTTCGTGCATTTGTGCAGGCTACTCTTCGAAGTATTCGCACCGGAAAGTCATTCGATATTCGATTGAGTTCCACTGAAAAAATTGAAGTCGTACCACTCGACAATCGAAAAATGGAATACAGTTATCGCGATGGAGAGGATTTTGTTTTCACTGATCCAGACACATACGAACCAGTTACCGTAACTCCCGAACTTGTTGGTAATGCAGTCGATTACATGGTGGAAAACTGTATTGTTGAAATTACTTTTATTGAAGANAATCCAGCANTTATAGAGCTGCCTTCCAGTGTCGTGCTCACTGTTACAGATTCTCCAGAAGGAGTAAAAGGCGACTCAACAACAAATGTNATGAAGACCATTACCCTTGAAACCGGTAAAAAAATTCAGGCGCCTCTNTTCATCAAAACTGGGGAACGNCTCAAAGTTGATACGCGTGAAGGCAAATACATGGAACGCGTCAATAAATAAAAGAAAANTTAAACCTCTATGCNAACATCCTATTATTTAAATAGGNTGTTTTTTCGAATCATAAGTCCTTCTCAAGCTTNGGACGATATTTATACTTACTAGCTAGAGCCTGAATGNTACGAAGAGATTTCATNCCNCCAGTGCAAGATGCATGNGTTAAACAAGCGGCGGCGGCGCACACTGCTGTCTCAAGGCATTTTTTNAGTTCCCAACCTTCNTGTAACCCCAAAAGCATTCCAGTNCAAAATGCATCGCCAGCTCCAGCNGCTCCTACAATATCCTTTGCNGGAACACGTAGNGAAGACTGAAGNACATCTTCTCCCTTACGNGTTCTAACAAAGCCTCCTTCAGGAAAATGTATAACTACAAGCTCGCCCACTCCAAGTTGAAGTAAAGCCCCTGCTGCATGCCTCAAAGCAACCGTATCTAGCTTTCCATCATCCTTGCGGATCTTAAAGCCTGTAGTTTTGCCCGCCTCAATTTCATTAAAGATACAATAGTCAGTATGCTTTAAAGCCGGAGTAATAACCGATTCAAAACGATCACTATCTTCACTAACCGTATCAATACTTGTCTTTAAGCCCGCCGATTGTGCTGCTGCTAACAACTTTGCAGCCTTTGTTCCATATTTTTTTTCTGGGCCATCGAGGGCTTGCATTAAAAGCAAATATCCCAAATGAAAAAATTTAGCTTTGGTTTTAGAAAAATCTAAATCCTCTCCTTCCCAAATAGCATTGGAACCCTGATTATGAAAAAAAGTACGATTACCTCCCTTAGTTTCTGTCATCACATCCGTATATGAAGTCGGGGCACTTGAGGAGAGGGTTAAAAACTTACTATCTATCTTGTATTTTTTGCAATCGGCTAGAATCAGCTCACCAAAAGAATCTTTCCCAACTAATCCAGCAGCAGATAGCGGAATGCTTACCCCCAGCTTAGCAAAATTCACTAGGAGATTATAAGGAGAGCCCCCAGTTCCTGTAACAGTAGGACCCGTTATGTTGGCAAGTTGCTCTCTCTGAGGATAAACATCAATCATTTTGACCTGATCGATTATCCAATTCCCACCTGCTAGAACCCCCGATCTGTTGAGGTTTTTTTTTGCCACGGACATTCTAAAAGAAAATTGCCAATAAATGCCCCTCTTGGCCAGCTCTGAGTTATTTAAATCAACTCTAATAAGTCCGATGACACCTCGATGGCCGCCGCTTGGCCTATAAAATCTAATCGTAATAAAACTGTAGTCATACCAAAACGCTCATCAACCCACCCCTCCTGCCCCTGAAGAGGCCCAGATTTAATCATTACACGTGCTCCAACTTCTATTATTGGTTCTAGACGAATTGTAATTTCTTGATTTAAAGCAAATAGAATATCATTGAGTTGTTGTTCAAATAACTGCTGATCAACAACATGTAACATGTTAGCAACAAAATTGCTCTGCATTGCAATTTTTCGTGTTTCATCATTAATGAATAAAAAAACATAACCTGAGAAAAGAGGTTTATGAAAAACAACCTCTTTACCTGAATATTTTTTCACGCTCTTATAAGTAGGAAGCGTAGATTTAAAACCGTAAACTTCCCCATATTCTACAAGCTTTTTTTCACAACGCGGCTTTACGTGGGCAACAAACCATTCCTCTCGATCAGAACTATATTCTTCTCTCTTCACTGTTAAAGGGCAATAACCAAAGCATAGTTCCTTTTACCGCGACGAAGTAAAACGTATTTATCAAATATCAAATCACAGGAATTGATTTTTTGTTGCTCATCATTAACTCGCTTGCTGTTTACATATACGCCACCACCTTTAACGTCTTTTCGCGCTTGACCCCGAGATTGTGCCAAGCCCGCCTCATGTAAGATCTCTGGCAGCCAAATCCCTTCACCAGAAAAGCGGTCTGTTGCAAACTCGCAGGTTGGAACCTCGCGTGCAATTTCACAAAAGGTAGCTTCGGTAATACCATCTAATTCTCCCCCAAATAATATTTCACTGGCGCGAATAGCTTCAGTTGCAGCCGCCTCACCATGCACTAATCTAGTGACTTCCTGCCCCAAAGCTTTATGTGCAATCCGAGCTTGCGGTTCAGCCTCATGCTGGTTGGCTAACAGTTCTATCTCATCTTGTGAGAGGAATGTAAAATACTTGAGATAGCGAATNACATCACGATCATCAACGCGCACCCAAAACTGATAAAANTGATAAATGCTTGTCCNAGNAACATCGAGCCAAACTGCGCCGNTCTCNGTNTTGCCAAATTTGGTTCCATCAGCNTTTGTTATCAAAGGAAGCGTCAAACCNTAACTCTGTTTNTTGTNCTTACGATGAATAAGATCAATCCCTGCAGTAATGTTACCCCANTGGTCGCTTCCTCCAATTTGTAATTCNCAANNATNCTTCTCGTACAGATGAAAAAAATCTAGTGCTTGAAGAATCATATAACTAAATTCTGTATAACTAATGCCAACATCTCGATCTTCCATACGAGCACGAACGCTCTCTTTAGAGATCATCGCATTAACCTTAAAATGTTTGCCAATATCTCGGAGCACATCAAGGAATGACATTGGCATTGTCCATTGAGCATTGTCTAAAAGCTGAGCAACATTGTCTGTACCTTCAAATGCCATAAAGCTTCCTAATTGCTTTTTTACGCCATCTATATTGGCTTTCAACTGTTCAAAAGTAAGCAGTTTACGTTCCGCTGTCTTTCCGCTTGGATCACCAATAGAACCGGTTGCCCCACCCGCAACTACAATTGGGTGATGACCAAAGTCTTGAAATCGACGCAGCGCAAGTAATGGAACAAGGCTTCCAACATGTAGACTATCCGCTGTAGGATCAAAACCACAATATAATGTGATTGACCCTTGACTAAGACGGTCCTGAAGTTCATCTAGATTGGTGCAATCGGATATTAATTCACGCCATTTAAGTTCTTCAATTATNCCCATAAAAAACTGAAAAAGTTATGGCGGGACTTTTAACGAAAGTCGAGAATCGACCGCATAAATATATGNTATAATATAAAAAAACGGGCAGTATAAAACTGCCCGCTGAAAAGTTATTTTATTTTTGTATTATTTCTCTTGCGAAGCCNCTGAATCTTCTCCATCAGGTTCTTCTATAGTTTCTTCAGGAGAAACTTCTGGAGGCGTTGTTACTGTTTCTTCAGCTTCTTCTTCACCTCCAATGGTGTCAAAAGCNTGCTGCAANGCNACCAAATCCTCGCCTGGCTTGAGGGAATCCAAAACAGCTTCCTCTTCCTTCAACTGTTCTTGTGAATAATTGGCTGCCTTTATTGAAAGGCCAATACGACGGTCAGCTCGATCAATCTTAATCACCCGAGCATTAACTTCTTCATCTACCTTAAGTGCATTCTTAATTTTATCTACACGCTCCTCACTGACCTGACTAATATGTACAAGCCCGTCAATGTCATGCTCAAGACCAACAAAGGCACCAAAACTTGCAAGCTTGGATACTTTTCCTTTAACAAGATCACCCACTTTATAGTAGTTATCTATAGTCTCCCAAGGATCCTCCGCAAGTTGCTTCATACCGGCAGAAATACGCTGGTTTTCACGATCAACTTCTAAGACCTGCGCCTCAACTTCCATTCCTTTCTTAAGAACCTCAGATGGATGATTGATTTTGCGGGTCCATGAAATATCAGAAACGTGAATCATTGCATCTAGGCCTTCTTCCAATCCCATAAAAGCACCATAGCTTGTAAGATTTCGAATCTTACCTGCAACTTTAGAGCCGACAGGATACTTCTCTTCGGCTAGATCCCATGGATTAGCATCAAGTTGACGAACTCCAAGAGATATTTTCTGCTCATCACGGTTGATGCCAAGCACGACTGCCTCAATCTCATCATCAGCCTTTAATACCTCTGAAGGCTTGTTAATACGCTTAGTCCAAGACAACTCGGTAACATGAACCAGCCCTTCGACTCCAGGCTCTAATTCCACAAAAGCACCATATGGCATAAGATTAACAACCTTACCGGAAACTTTTTCGCCTATAGGATATTTATCGTCGATATTTTCCCAAGGATTTTCCTGTTTTTGCTTCAATCCAAGGCTAACACGCTCAGTATCCTTATTAATATCGAGAACAACAACTTCGAGTTCTTGGCCTACGACCAACAATTGAGAAGGATGCGTAATTCGGCCCCAACTCATATCGGTGACATGCAATAAACCGTCTAATCCGTTCAAGTCGATGAATGCACCAAAGTCAGTCAAATTCTTGACAGTACCCTTTCGAACATCACCAGGCACCATTTCGCCAAGTAGTTGAGCGCGTTGCTCAGAACGCTCTTCTTCGAGCAATTCTCGCCTGCTTAAAACGATGTTCTGTCTTTCCAAATTAAGTTTCACAACCTTNAACTCAAATGCTTGGCCAACAAGACCATCAAGATCTGCTGGAGTATTCACATCAATCTGAGATGACGGAAGAAATGCCTCAACTCCGATGTTTACAATTAGACCNCCCTTGACCGAAGCTTTAATCCGACCTTTAATCCGACCACCTTCTTCACAGATCGCTTTTATATTATCCCAGTTTTGTTTGAATATTGCCTGCTCATGAGATAGCACGACCATCCCATCACGGTCTTCCAATTGTATAATTAATACATCAACTTGATCACCAACTTTTAGTTCTTCTTCAAGATCCTCAAATTCGTTAGTTGGCACAGACCCTTCACTCTTATAGCCGATATCGACCATAATTTCCTTCGAACGAATCTCNATGATCGTTCCCTTTACAATTTGGCCTGCAGCAAAGCTTGTTTGACTTTGCGACAATGCCTCTTCCATAGTTATAGACACAGTTTGTTTGAATAAATTGGAGTAAATCTCCTAAGAAAAACCAATTGCTTTAGAAAGTTGCCCTAAGGGCAAAGCAAGTGGGTTAAAGGTTAAGTTACTCAGTTAATAAATGTTTCTCAGCTTCAACGAGCATCCATCCTCATGGGGCTCAGCGGCGAGGAAACATACGCTTGCCCAAGACGAATGCAAGCGACATTTTCAACTTTCTATATCAACCAAAATTCAAGATATCAAACTGTAAACCCCTTAAGAGGGCCTGTGCTATCACCGATTTGCTCAATAGAGCATCCCATTGCTTTGGCCATAGACACCCAAAGATTTGCAATAGGGGTCCCCTTTGCATGTTGGTGATGTCGGTTGGTTACAAGCTGCCCGCCAGCACTTCCAGCTATAACAGTAGGCAAATTGGTACATTCATGTAGCATCCCACTACTCAGACCAGATCCGTACGTGAACATCATGTTATCCAACAAAGTACTTTCTCCTTCCTTGATAGCATTCATCTTCTGGCAGATGCGCGAAAACTGCGTCATGTGAAAGTAGTCAAGTTTCTCGAGCTCTCTCAAAACCTTTTGATCTTTCTGATTATGAGTCCAGCCATGATGAAGAATAGGCTTCTCAAAAACATCTTCAAACATTAGTGGAGTATCCCAACGTTCTGGAGCAACCATCATTGAACTAACACGGGTTAAGTCAGTCTGCAAAGCAAGGACCATTAAGTCCCCCATAACTTGGATATACTCATCTCGCCGCATTGTAGTCCAGAGTTTTTCTGGCTCTTCGATGCCTAAATCATTTACGTCAATCTGCCGCCTTGTAATGCGTTCGATCTGTTGCTCAACAGTCCGAACAGAATCTAAATATTCTTCAAGCTTGTGAAGATCCATGCGCCCAAGTCTACCTTGTAGATCCTTTGCATCAGAGCGAACCAAATCAAGAACACTNGCATTCTCCTTATGATCTTTAATATTAAAGAGCCTACGAAAAACATTATGAGGCTCCTTAATAGACCGAGCNACGTGGCCATGCCCATACCACGATATATTGTCGAAATATACTGACTCACGATTATCAGTGAAACTGTTGCATGAAAGCTCCAATGANCGAAATGGAGTCAAATTGCCTACTGTATCAGCAATTACTTGATCTATGGTTCGCTTTAAAGGATATCCAGCCGGCGAAAGATCGTCAGGAGCAGCAGTGCTTAGGTAACAGGCTCCTGCCTGTGCGTGACCGTCAGTACCAGGCACCTTAATGCGATCCANATTGGTATNTAATGAAATATTTTTCCGAACTGGCTCTAAGGGCTTAAGAGTAGGGCTTAAGGAAAAGTTATCGCCAACACTTTTGGGATGCCAAGCTTCTTGCGCAACTCCATTTGGAGTATAAAAAAATGCAACTCTTTTGGGCGCAGAAATTTTAGCTCCACGCCCTTGCATCACCTCTAGGAAAGGNAGGGATANCGCTGCCCCACATCCACGNAGAAAAGTACGCCGCGGAATATGCTTATGTTTTAGTANATTCATTTACGTTCGGCTTGACCGGTTTTATGACGGAAAGGGACACTTTTAGCAATCTCCACTACTACGGTAGAAAAGCGGCCGTGATCCGCCTTAACACGCCTTGTAATGCGATCTACTGCTGGTTTATCAGTAATCTTGAGCTCTCTACCTAAAGCATAACTCAACAAATGCTCAATGAAGGCACGCATAAATTTTTCAGGCTGATCAAGGATAAGGCCCTTAAATTCTTCAATATTACTAAACTCCATCTCACCAAAAAGTTTTCCACTCGTATCAATGTCTCTACCCCCGCGATAATTGTCCCGCCATCGGCCTATAGGATCAAAACTTTCGAGAACAAATCCCAGAGGATCAATACGAGCATGACAACTAGCACATGTCTGATCAGTAGCATGCTGCTTGAGTCTTTCGCGAATAGTTAATCCCCGAGCTTCAATCTCAGCATCATCAGCTTCAATCTCAGGGATTACATCCGGCGGCGGCGGGGGAGGGTCATTGAACATAACTGTTGCCACCCAAGCGCCGCGCTTAATAGGGCTGGTACGTAATGGAGTAGCCGTCATGGTAAGTATTGCTGCAGTTGTCATCAACCCGCCTTCACGANGGGTACTCAAATGCCGTTTACGAAAGGTCTGTGTAAAGGTATTAAAACGACTNCGATTGCCTCTCTTACCAAACGGCGCGTTAGGNTTAGTATACCAAGCATGTAATTCATCNGATCGATAGGTATANTTGCTATCAACAAATAACATNATCGATCGATCTTCTACCTGCACGCTCTCAAATAGTANCAGTGGNTCTATCATCGTTTGCAGGCCAAACTTCCACTGCTCGCAACCGATTCNAGAATAGTAGACTTGAAAACGATCAAAATCAGGCACAGCAGTGATCAACTGGTCTA
>PAOJ01000055.1 GCA_002708005.1 Verrucomicrobiales bacterium
AGTTTTCTCGGAGCAAATCGACAATTCAAAGTGCGTTGATGGAGGAAGGTCGTCAGCTCGAACTCGTACAGATGCACAAGGCGGAATCCGACTTGGCCGTCGCTGCCGCTTCTATTTTGGCGCGCGACGTTTTCGTTCAGCGGATAAAGGAGCTTAGTAATGAATTTGATCTTGAGTTGCCGAAAGGGGCCTCTGCTAAGGTCGATCAGGTTGGAGTAGAATTTCTTTCTAAGCATGGGATAAACAAACTTGGCCAAGCGGCAAAGCTTCACTTTCGTACAACTCAAAAAATCAAGTCACGCTTGGCATAATGGTGGACAAGCGATTGTTTTCCCGAACATTTAGTTAATCACTGCCAGTGAAATAGTAAGGGGCCGGTTGCTCCGAAAACCGGATCAGATATAGGAAGAGGCACTTTGTCGATCGCATCGAGGACCCATTTACGCTCTTTGGGATCGCCGTGTTGAACATCAGGGGTCTGTCCAGGCGGATAGGCGCCAACGACTCCGAAGTCGATTGACGCTCCGAGATTTTCATGGCCGACGCCTGCGGGAATGATGATCACGTCCCCCGGCTGTACCTTTGTAATAATTCCATTGCTACCACCCAAACGAATTTGTCCTGTGCCACTGTAAACCCCCAGCACCTCGTGAGCCGCTGCATGATAGTGAGGGAAGGGATAAACTCCATTTCGCCAGCTGCCCTTCCAGTTATTATTGTAAAACAGTCTCTCGAATACGGCGGCGTCATCCGTGCCGTTCAACTCGACAGCATTCTGATAATAAAGTAGTGGCAGAGTAGGGTGATTGGGTATTATACCGTCGTCTTTGAAAAGGTGTATCTGAGGCTCGGTCATTTAGTGCATTTCCACCGAGCAACTGCCNAGGNCATCACGATAATAGTTGAACTGAACGTTCGGATGATCAGCGAGCAGCGACATAGGAACGCTGCTGTCGGTGATGCCTTTGGAAATCATCAATGCAGTCAGTCGTTGCCCGAACGGATTATCGTGTGTGCCGGCTTGCCATATACTGACCTTATCTGCTTTCCAAGTTTCGACTGGCCCAACGGTTACAGCTCGTTTAGGCACCATGGTGATATTGCCTCCACCAGAAGTACGAGCGTTTTGCGCAAGAGTGATCGGGTGCAGGTCAACCACACGCGTGGACAGTTTACGATATACTTCAGGTGACGGTGGTGTGTCGGCAAATTCACCTTCTCGTCGTAATGGGTCGTTGAAAGCCCAATGCTTGATATCTCCTTGCCCACCCTGCATAACCGCGCAACGCACACCATCCCAACTTTCGCAGAAGTCTTTAGTTTCTGCTTTTGGAAAATGTAGGTTCTCATCTGGCATGGCATATTCAGATTTGATTCGATCGAAACATAGTTCGCGGTCGGCGAGCTCAAAGGAAAGAGGATGATCAGTGGACACTTCGAGCCCGTCTTCACCGACCCATTCGTCCATTCCCCAAAAATGAGCGTGTTGCAGCGAGATGCCAAGTTCATTGATTAGTCTAGCAACGAGTGGTAGCTGCTCGGTAGGGCCGATCGGTCCACAAATCCCGACCGGGTTATCAGCGGTAGCCTTCTGCCATGCATTGATATACTCGAGCGCCTCGGATAGATAAAAGTCTTCAAGAGTGTCATACATCACAACGCGAAATCCAGGCCGAGATAGTTGTTCAAGATCAGAAGATGTCAGGGAGGCCGCATCACGGATAATGTCATTTTCAAGGGTGGTATAGTCCCACCAATCGGGAGCAATGGAACTGAGCTTGCGCGGCATGCCGACACGCTCGCGAATGACTTGCGCGAGAGCAAGACAATTTGTCTAAACCTACTCTGGCTGAATGCGCCAGAATTGTGCGGCTCCGTAGACCCTAAGAAAGACGGATGTTATATAGCCATTACCACTGAGGGTATCAACTGTTTCCCAATGATGAAGATTAGAAGATTTCTGTAGCACGAAATTAGCCCCTTGAGATCCCTTCCATACAATCTCAACCGCACGGTGGATACCATGAATCTTTCCATTTTTCTTTTTTAAGTTGATCTTAACCGGATCTCCTTCGGGTTTTTTGGTTATTAATTTTGACGTCATGGCGATATTGATATTTTCAGTGTCTATGAGCTCGAAGATTTTTTGAAATCCATTGATATAAAAATAGAGTGTACCGCCTTTTTTGGAGTATGTTCGGGCAGTAACATAGTANTTCATCCGAGTTTTACGCGTTGCTGAAAAATAAATATCTACCAAAGAATCTGCAGTAGCGCTCAAGTTTATTCCTTCCAGTTCTACTTGATCTAAAAGTGTTGCCGATGCATCAGCTAGAAAAGGGTCGTATTCGTAAAGTCTAGCGTCGATATAGATGTTTTCCAATTTTTCCGCAGTCAACGGAAAGCTGAGGACAATATCTCCCTTAATTGGTCCAGCCAGAGGCATAAACAAGCGTGGAAGCAGCATTACGGCCATAATAAGCGAATATGTTTTTAGTGTATTAAAATTGATACTTTGAGAACATCTAAGCCTAAGAAAAGTTGTGAAAAATCTTATAAAGCTATTTTGAATTCGGTGTTGCACCAAGGTGGTTAGTTCGGTTGAATTGGTTTNTTGCAAGATAGATTCAAACCCGTTCTGGCTATGGCTTGGCTAGGGATCCTTTTTTGGAGCCCTAAGCTTTTTTTTGCCAACGAGCCTACNCCGGAGCAATTAGATTTTTTTGAAAACAAAATTCGCCCAGTTCTGGCGCAAAATTGCTACAATTGTCACAGTACTCAGTCAAAAAAATTGAAGGCAGAGTTGTATCTTGATAATCGTGAACAAGCATTTAAAGGAGGTGAGTCTGGCCCTTCAATTGTTCCAGGCAAGGCAGANTCGAGTTTGCTGTATCGCGCAATTTTGTACAAAGAAGAGTCGCTTGAGATGCCTCCTAAGAGGAAGTTGCCCGATGCAGTAATTGCCGACTTTAAGAAATGGATTGATATGGGAGCTCCTTGGCCAAAATCCAACGAGCCTCAGATTGTTAAAAATGACGGTATCGATTTTGAAAAATTTCGTAATGAACACTGGTCGCTAAAGCCTATTATAAGTCCAGTTCCACCTGATGTTGATAATATATCTTGGCCAAGGAATTTGATTGATCAATTTGTTCTGGCTCGGCTTGAAACTGTTAAGATGAAGCCGGCACAAGAAGCAGATCGTCGGACGCTAATTCGTCGTGCTTATTTTGATTTGGTGGGCCTTCCGCCATCGCCTGAGTCTGTTGTTGCTTTTGTTGGTGGAGATATTACCTGGGATCATGTCATCGAGGAACTACTGGCCTCGCCGCAGTACGGTGAGCGTTGGGCTCGTCACTGGATGGATGTAGCCCGTTACAGTGATGGGTTGGGTGGTTTCCTTGATAACCGCGGTTTGCCCAATGCCTGGCAATATCGTGACTTTGTGGTTAATTCTTTCAATGCAGACGTGCCATTTGATCAATTTGTACGCTGGCAAATTGCCGGAGAACTAACACCGAACGCGCCTTTGTCGGCCCGTGCAGGNACNGGTTTTTTTGCAGTTGGGCCAACCTACAATGGAGATGGCGGCGATGCTGAAGCATCTGCTGCGGCTCGTGCAGAGACGTTAAGCGATCGAGTGGACACATTCTCCCGTGCTTTTCTTGGTTTAACTGTTGCCTGTGCACGTTGTCATGATCACAAATTTGATCCGGTTTCAATTAAAGACTACTACGCCATAGCAGGTGTATTTAATAATACCAGTATTGCAGACAAGCCTCTGGCCTTGGATACGATCGTGAGGGCATACGATGATCATCAAAACAAAATTAAAAATTTTGAAAAACAAATCAAGCAACTGAACGACAAGATAAAAAAAGAGAAACGAGAAATTACTGAAGAGGAAAAAAAGAAGCGTGAAGAGTGGACTAAAGATCGGGATGAGCTCCGAAAGAGTTTGCCGCCAAAGTATGCTACCGCACATGGACTTCGTGAAAATGGTAGTAACAATATGCACGTAGCCATTCGTGGTGACCTCAGAAAAAAAGGGGAAGAAGTCCCTCGCCGTTTTCTTGAGGTGATCTCTCGCGACAAAACCTTCAATAAGAAAAGTGGGCTTTTACAGCTGGCTGAGTCGGTGGTTGACCGCGATAACCCGCTTACTTCACGTGTATTCGTTAATCGAGTTTGGCAATGGCACTTCGGTCGGGCAATTGTTCGAACGCCCAGCAACTTTGGCGTTATTGGGGAAAAGCCCACGCATCCACTTTTGCTCGACTGGCTGGCTAGTAATTTTATGAACAACGGTTGGTCGATTAAGGATTTGCACCGTTTAATAATGAAGTCGGCGACCTATCGAATGAGCAGTGAGCACATAGCTGCCAACTTTGATCGCGACGGGGATAATCGTATGATCTGGCGAATGAATCCTCGTCGAGTTGAAGTAGAGTCGTGGCGAGATAGCTTGCTTTCTGCTACAGCTGAACTGGACTTAAAAATCGGGGGCGCTCCCATAAATAAGATTTTAGAAAGTTCTCGCCGTAGTATCTATGCAACAATCAGCCGTAATGGTGATCGTATTAGTTCTGATCCGTTCTTTCGTTTATTTGATTTTCCAGCGCCCCGCAGTACAGCTGCCAAGCGCACTACAAGTACTGTTCCACAGCAGTATTTATTCATAATGAATAGTCCGTTTTTTCAGAAACGAGCGGAAGCTCTGGTAAACCGTTTGGTTCGAGAAGGTGAAACCAATGAAGATCGAATTAACAGGGCTTACCATCTATTATACAATCGATTGCCTTCTGCTGGTGAACGGGAAACAGGCTTGGAATTTCTTTCAAAGGTTGATTTTGAGGCTGGTTGGAAACAGTATGCCCAAGCTCTTCTTGGTTCCGAAGAGTTCCGATATATTGAGTAGTTTTCGATTAATTAAATCCCGCAATTAGAATTTATCCTTTAATCTTGGTAGAACAAATAAATACTCAATTAAGAATTTCCGAGAGTATGGGAGTAGGCGGCCTCGAGTTGCTGCACAGACTTTTCCCAGTTGAGATCTGAATGAAACCGTTCATATCCGATGCGCCCCATGCTCTTTCTTTTCTCGAAATCGTCTATTAAATCTGAGATTGCCTGGCCAAGTGCTTGGCTGGATCCTTCATTCACAAATATCGCGGCTTCGCCTGCTGAGTAGCGACTTTCTTTAAGGTCAAATGATACTTGAGGTTTTCCCATGGCCATGTATTCAAGAACTTTGTTCATGGTGCAATGGTGATTGTATGGATTGATTGGGTCACCAGAAACACCAAGGTCCATCGTGCTTAGGGCAGAGAACAATTCCACACCTTCAACGCGTCCAGGCAAGTCGATAAAATCTTTCAATTCAAGTTCGTCGCGAAGATTAATGAGATTTTCATATTCAGGCCCAAATCCCATAAGTAAAAATTGGATGTCATTTCTATCTAGTTGCCTAACAAGATAGTGAGCAGATTTAATAATCTGATCAATGCCATCTGCGTTTCCCATTACTCCAACGTAACCTACAAGATATTTACGGCCTTTTTTTAGTTCGAGGTTGGGTTTGATTGCTTGAGTTGGAATTTTCGGGGCTGATCTAACAATGAATACATCTTTTTCTGTTTGATTTCCTCTGCCAATTGCAATCTCNGAGACAGACTGATTTGTGGTGATTACAGTATTGGCAAAAAAGTANGTAAACCATTCAGCGATGCGAACCGTCCAATAAAGCAATCCACGATTGCCAAATTTTGCTTCAAACATTTCAGGGGTTGCGTCGTGGACATCGTAAATTAACTTTACTCCGGCAAGTTTGAATGGAGCTGCAGCCATGAACAGTATGTCGGGCGGATTGCATACTTGAATAATGTCGAATCGATGTCGCCTCCATGCCTTGCATAAAAGGCGAAATTCACCCCAAAGAGCTGAGCTGTATTCCCGGAAAAATCCGATGATAGAATTAGCTTCCTCGCCGATCCAATGGCGATAAATTTGAATGCCATCGAGATTCTCCTCAGGATTCGTGTAGCCATGCATTTGTGGGCAGATCACAATTACTTCGTATCCAGCATCGCGTAAGGCGCATGATTCCTGCCAAACGCGTCGATCCAGTGGTACCGGCAGGTTTTCGACAACGATACACACGCAGGGTTTCTTTTTGCTGGAGGATATGCCCATTTTCAGGGCGGCAGGCTAGGATTGGTTGTAAAAAAACGCAAGGCGGTTCGCTTTTGTATAAGAACAATCTGGTCAGTTTTACAGCTACATGGTTTTCTGCTGCAAGCGATTCGTAAGTATGATTACTTTTCTTAAAGGGACACTTGAAGATGCACTACCTACAAAGGTGGTTGTTGAAGTTAATGGCGTTGGGTACGAATTATTAATTCCACTGTCTTCGTTTGAAAAACTCCCTAGCATTGGTCAAGCAGTAATACTCAAAACACAATTGGTTGTTAGGGAGGACTCTCAGACTTTATATGGTTTTGCTACTGAAGATGAGCGGGATATGTTTAAGATGATTCAAAGTGTTAGTGGTATTGGGCCACGGCTTGCTTTGAATGTTCTTAGTGGAATGGCTGTTGATGCTTTCAAGTTGGCAGTTGGGACTGGCGATGTGAAGCGGCTTTCTAGCATCAATGGGATAGGAAAAAAGACAGCTGAGAGAATGGTGCTCGAACTCAAGGATAAGGTTGATCAATTGCATGGGGATCTGCCAACGACGTTAGGAAAAGTTTCAGGTGATTTGGATAAAAGTATTTCAGATACAGTTGCGGCATTAGAAGCCCTTGGTTCAAAAAGTGCTGAAGCACAAAAAGCAGCTCAGGCGGCAAAGGCAATGTTAGGTGATCAAGCGTCGGTCGAGGAGCTTGTGAGAGCTGCTCTGAAGGGAGGGAAATAGCAGGCNCTTGAANGATTCAGTTATCATCCCAAACAAGGCTTCGCTTGTCCAACGGTTGGCGGGAGGAGTGTTGTATGCTTTGCTTAGACTGTTGCGATTTACTTGGCGGATTAATTTTTCGGATCCTCATGGGGTAATTAAGGATAGCCGCGATAAACCTTTTATTCTTTGCGTTTGGCATAATCGTTTAGTTTTCGGGATGCATGCATACAGTAATAACATAAAGCCGATTAGTGGTCGGCGGTTAGCTGCTATGGTTAGTGCGAGTAAGGATGGGGCTCTTCTTGTTGAAGTGCTGAAGGCTTTTGATATTGAGCCAGTTCGTGGCTCTACAAGTCGCCGCGGTCGTCAAGCGCTTTTGGAATTATCACGAAAAATGAAGGCAGGTATGCATTTAGGTATAACTCCGGATGGGCCAAGAGGGCCTAGCTACGAGATTCAGGATGGCATTCTTGCATTATCACAAGTGACTGGGTTGCCAATTATTCCTTTAGGCGCTTCAGCCAATAGAAAATACCGGTTTAATAGTTGGGATCGCTTCCAATTGCCGATGCCGTTTGCTAGATGTGATGTAATATACGGACGCCCACTAGAAGTACCCAGACAGTTGGATGACGCTAAGCGNAACTCTCTTCGNAAAGAGCTGAAAAGCCGGATGGATTCAATAAATCCTGAATAAGCTGGTGTCTCGAGGTTGCAGAATTCTCTAAACCCGATATAAACACGTGAGGTGAGCGCAGGTTCATTAGAAGGCGCATTGCGCCTGCAAAAATTCATTTTATTTGCAGTGATTACGTTAGCGGTTGTCATTTTTGGCTACACGCTTGCGGATGATATGTTTTTTGCTGCATTGGCTTTTGGTGGGGTGGCTTGGTTGATATTGATGCCATATCACGCGACGATGGCTGTAACCTTGGCTATAGCGACATTCTCCACGGCATTGATTATGCCATTTTTCCCAGGAAGNCCCTTTGTATGGGAGGCTGCGGCTTTGTTGGGATGGACTGGTTGTATTTTGGTTTTTTCCTTCAGGCAATACCGAGATGGAATGTGGGAATCAATTAGCGATCACAAGTGGCTATTGGTCGGAGTGGNTGGTTATTGTGCGGTACTTATTTTTACGATGCTGGAGAGAGGTGTAGGGTTTCGGACGATGGGCGGTGAGCAGATGGGCGGCCGATTCTATTTTCAGCAAATCACATGCGCTATCTTTCCATTGATGTTCATGATGCTTCGCATGAAAGAGGATCAGATNCGAAAGTTGTTTATTATCCAATGCTTGCTTTCTGCAACCTGGGTTNTTTCGGACGTGATATATACCAACGCATCTTGGTTGTTTAACATTCTATTTTTTCTTGAGGTGCCAGGTGATGCGATGAATTTTGAAAGAGAGAGGTTGAAGATGGGTATTAACCGTTATCAATCGCTAGCTTTTGTGAGTACAGGTTTTCTATGGTTATTACTAATTAAATTTAAGATGAAAGACTTCCTTACCTCAAAGGGCGCTTGGTTGATTCCAATGTTTCTTGCTATTGTAGGTGTAGGTTTGTTGAGTGGTCATAGATACACGGTGGCTATTATTGTTTTAGTAACATTTTTTTGTTCCTTAACTCAGCGGTTATACAACTTCCGAAATATGATTATCGGTGGTTTGGTGTTAGTTGTAGGTCTATTCATCGCTTATGGATTTGCAGATCGCATGCCCTTAGCTGCTCAGCGTGCAATTTCTGTTTTGCCGGCGATTGAGGTGCACCGTGACGCTGAAATTGATGGATCTAGCACAATGGAAACGCGCCGAATCTTGAGGCAAGAAGGACTGAAATTGATTCCGCAATACTTGTTTGTGGGTAGAGGTTTTGGGCAGTCCGGGTTCGGTGATCATTCATTGCATTGGGATCCTACAGCGATTACCTATCACATTAATCAGGGTCGATTTTTTAATGGTTTCATTGGCTTGATGGTTAATACGGGTCTTTTTGGAACCCTTTTCATGCTTTTATTCCTACTAATGGGATCTATTATTGCGGTTAGGATTATTTTGTATCTTCGTCGCCATGGGGTAGACGATGAATTTTCCAGAGTATGTTGCCTTATTGCGAGTTTGTGGTTGGCAAATGTTGTTGCATTTGCCGCTCTTCATGGTGATAGCGAGTATGCAATGAAAACCTTCTCTTTACAGGCGGGTTTGCTTATAGCTTGCGAATATATGTTGCGGGGCCGTACCCGTATGGAGGCCACGCCGGAGACGGTTGAGGCGACATGAAGATTCTTCATTTGGTTGGGCAGCGTGAAGACATTGGAGGTATCCTCTCAGTCGTACGTTCCTTACATCAAGTTGGTCCAAGTAATCGTTATCAGCACTCAGTCTGGGTGCATAAGCAATATATAGAGACTCGTGAGCCAATACTCGACTATCGGAATGGCAGATTCATTATAAGTGACTCGCGAAGTCACTTTTTAATTTTCTTTACCAGTGTTTTGGCTTTTTTAGGAGTGAGACGCATATTGAAGCAGGAGTCATTCGATGTTATCCATGCGCACACCCGCGGAGGGCTGATTGTTGCTTTGTTTATCTCTTGGCTAATGCGACGGCCTGTTTTATTTACCAATCATACTTTTGCTAGGCGTACAGGTTTTTATAGATGGATATCTAGGCGAAAGCGAATGACAACGGTTCTTCTTAATCCTGCTATGGCTAAGCATTATAGCTTAACAATTGATGAGCCTCGAAGTTGGGTTGTCTTCTCAGGTTGTGCAGATAATTTTTTAGATAAACAGCTTGCTGAAAATTTTTGGTCAAGTGCGGCTCCAAAAGCCAAGCTTAAGCTTGTGGGAATGGGATCAATAGTGCGCTGGAAAGGTTGGCATTTACCGATACAAGCNATTGCAAGACTTCCTCTAGAAATGCGATCTCGTGTTGAATTTCATTTATGGGGNCCGGAACAGCAGGATAGCGATTCTCAGGCTTTTTCAAATGAATTAAAGGAGTTTATTAGTCAAAATAATCTTCAAGAAGCGGTGTTTTTACATGGCGCAACAAACAAAGTGGTTGAGTCGCTGCAGTCAGGACATTTCGTAGTTGTAGCTTCTGAAAATGAACCCTGCAGTGTCTCGCTCATGGAATCTCTTGCTCTTGGCCTTCCTGCGCTTGCTGCTCGTAGCGGAGGGAATGTTGATATTGTTAAAGATGGCGAGACAGGGATTCTTTTTGAAAATGGAAGNGCTGAGGACCTTAAAAATAAAATAATATCCATTCTAACTGGAGAGGTTAAACTTAGGCAATCTGTCGAAATTCGAGATAGTGTCCGGGGTTGGGCTGCGAGTGCTATGACGGAAAAATACAATCGTATTTATGATCATATGGCTCAAATAAATTCTAATAAATTATGAAGCTCGTTGTCTTTGCCCATGTTCCTCCTCCATTTCATGGCCAAAGTTTCATGGTGCAACAGTTGCTTAATGAGCTTCAGGAAGGCAACGGTAGCACAATTGATGTATTTCATATCGATGCTCGCTTATCAAAGGATATCGATGACATTGCTTCGGTAGGTTTGCGTAAATTTTTTCTACTATTTAGTTATTGCATGCGAGCGATTTGGTTGCGTGTTGCGAAAGGTGCAACTCATTTTTATTATGTCCCCGCCCCAGGGCTTNGAAGTGCTGTTTATCGTGATTGGATTGTAATGCTGTTATGCCGTCCTTTTTATAGAAAGATTATATATCACTATCAAGCTGCTGGTGTTGGAGACTGGCTGGAAACTAAGGCTTATTCTTGGGAACGTTGTATATCGCGATTTTTGTTAGGTCGTGCATCTCTCAGTATGGTACTAGGCGATTATTATCATGAAGATGCCGGCAAACTTAGTCCAAAAAAAATCATTACTATACCCAATTGCTGTCCGGATCCATGTCCTGACTATGAGGAGCGAATCAAACCACAACAGCAGGCACGTGCTGATGTTTTAAAGAACGAAGGAACTTTTCGTGTTCTTTATCTCAGTTTGTGTTTTCGGGAAAAGGGCTTATTTGACCTAATTGAAGCTGTAGCTTTAGTTAATAAGCAACTTGAATCCGCTGGTTTAATTCAAAGAGTGCAATTGGATGTTGCGGGGAAATTTTATCTTTCTAAGGAGGAAGCTGAGTTTAATGAACGCATTAATCAGGCCGATTTAATAGGCGATCAGGGGTCCATGGTTATTTATCATGGGTTTGCGGATGAGGCAAAAAAACTTGAGCTGTTCTGTCATGCTGATGCTTTCTCATTGCCTTCATACTACAGTTTTGAAGCACATCCAGTTTGTTTGGTTGAGGCGATGGCTCACGGGTTGCCAATTATAGCAACACGTTGGCGGATATTGCCTGAGTTATTTCCTGAAAACTATGANGGTTTGGTAGATATTCAATCTCCCGAACAAATTGCCGANCGGATTAAGCAGTTTCTTGGTTGTGCTGATAGTNCAGGATTGCGTGATCAATATTTGCGACACTTTACGAGGANGGCGTTCGGTGAAAGGGTTCGCTCTGCATTGCTATCAACTTGAAAAGGAATGAGCATCGACGAACAAAATAATCCTGCCCATGTTTCTGTGCAACATGGGGTCGATCATTACGACGATTCCACTATGGTTCATGCGTTGGTAGATGAAGCTCTCAAAGCGCTTCAATTACCTGATGACTATGTGCGTCCTGGTGATCGAGTGGTGTTAAAGCCNAATTGGGTTAAGGAACACGATGAGCGTCATCCAGGCCCTGATCAATGGGAGCATGTCGTCACACATCCAACAGTAATTNAGGCTGTTATAANGTGGGTTGCCAAGCATCTTAAAGGAAATGGCTCAATCACTATTTGTGATGCACCGCAGACCGACTCATCATTTGAAAAACTTAGTTGTTATTGCGGGTTAGAAGAGTTGATAAAGAAGTGTCGATTAGAATTTCCTGAGCTGAAGATTGATTTACTAGATCTTCGCCCTGAAGAATGGCTGTCCGTTGACGGAGTAACTGTTTCAAAGAAAAAATTATCTGGAGATCCGATGGGCAATACATTCGTAGCGCTAAACGATGCCAGTGAGTTTTTTGATTTTAGCGGAAACGGTCAGTTGTATGGAGCGTCTTTTAATATTGATGAAACGAATGAGCACCATCAAGGCGAGCGCCATGAGTATATGCTTTGTCGGACGCCGATGGACGCTGATGTNCTTATTAATTTACCAAAACTTAAAACGCATAAAAAAGTAGGCCTTACCTGTTCGCTGAAAAACCTTGTTGGCATTAATGCAAATAAAAACTGGCTGCCTCATCATACTGAAGGAACGCCGGATACAGGTGGAGACCAGTTTCCGGTGGCGACTACGAAAGCGAGGCTTGAACACTCATGGATGGGCCGTGTAAAACGTATCGTAAATGGNAGGCCTNNATTGTCGCGGATGCTGGTTCCNCTCAAGAAAGTGGGGAGGCTCTTTTTTGGTGATACACAAAAAATTGTTCGTTCTGGAAATTGGCATGGTAATGATACTTGTTGGAGAATGGTACTCGACTTGAACAAGTGCCTCTTTGATTTTGATGGCTCAGGCCGAGCTAGAAAAACTCCACTTCGTTATCTGGCGGTTGTGGATGGGATTATTGGAGGAGAAGGTAATGGCCCAATGGCACCAGATAGAAAGCCGTGTGGAACAATCATTGCTGGAATACATCCAACTGCAGTGGATATGACTGCTGCAACACTAATGGGATTTAATTGGCAAGACATTCGTTTATTGAAAAATTCTTTTACTATNGAAAAAAGAAATTTTGTTCCTTTTCAACATAGTAATATTCAAGTGATATCCAATAAAGAGGAATGGAATGGGCCTCTTTGCCNAATGACCGACTGGTTTGATTTCGTGCCTCATTTTGGATGGGTGGGAGCGATTGAGCGTAATAATTCAACATTATCTGAGAAATGAGCTTGGAGGATAAACTTTATCCATTTCTATCTCTCTATGACCGTTTGCCGCAAGGTGCCCGTAATGCTATTGGCTCAATGTATCGCCTAATGCCTAGANGGATTCGCTATGGTNAGGCTTATGGTGAATTCCGTTGTTTAGCCGAAGAATCGCCAGAATGGAGTACATCAGAGATCGCAGAATACCAGCTCCGAGAATTACGCCGTACTCTGGTCAATGCCGCTGGTTATAGTCCTTATTATCAACGCACTTTTGCGAAGGCTGGTTTTGATCCTAGTCAACTTAGTTCAGCTGATGAGCTTGTTAACTGTCCATTGTTAAGCAAAGAAGACATACAAAAAAATCTTACTGGTTTAACTTCTACAAATATTTCTGATTCTCAAAAACTGTATATAACCACAGGAGGATCTACTGGTGTTCCGGTTGGTTTTCATCTTCAAAAAGGCATAAGTCGTCCTAAAGAACAGGCCTTTATGGAAGCCAATTGGAGGCGTATTGGGTATTTCGATAAAGCGCGACTAGCACTAATCCGAGGGCAAGTAACGGACTCTAGGTCCAGTGGAAAAATCATATCTTACGATGCCACCAGAAATTGGTTATTACTCTCTTCTTCTCATCTAACTGATGAGCGTATTCCGGAATATCTAAATGAGCTTGAAAAATTTAATCCGGATTTCTTATACGTTTATCCATCTTCCGCATTGCAGTTGGCAGAATTTTTGGAACGGCATAATCAAACTTGGCGGGTGCCGGTTCAAGGAATGTTTTGTGGTTCAGAGCAGTTGACAATAAGTCAAAAAAGAAAGCTAGAAACAGTTTTTCAATGCCGGG
>PAOJ01000056.1 GCA_002708005.1 Verrucomicrobiales bacterium
GCCATAACAGGCATGGCCGTAATCCTTTCACTTGGCATCCTGAACTTGGTTGCCACCGAACCGCATGGATTTGTTATGGGTTTTATTTGGTTAATTATATCCATAGGCCTTATTGGACTACTTACCGTATTATATAATAAGAAACCTACTGCAGGTTGGGTATTGCTAGTTGTTTATACCTTTTTTCTTTATATGATTGAAGGACCTCATTTGTTTACTTTCAGCTTATTGGGATTTACATGGGCTTTTGCTAAAATCGGATGTTTAGCAACTGACGAACATTAAAACAAATCGCATATTCTTTTTTGAAGTATAGTTAATAAAAAAAGCCCATATAAAATGGGCTTTTTGAAATTTTTATTTGACTAAAAAATTACTTGTCCTTTTCAGGCTCAGCAGACTCTGCGACATCCTCAGTCGATTCACTTTTGGCATCAACAACAGCTTCATCAGCATTTGGATTTTCTTCAGTCGATTGAGATGCATCAACATTTTCAGCTTTAGACTCTTTATTATTATTATCAGACTTAACTTCCAATGCTTCAGATTTTTCAGTTGCTGGTACAACAGAATCATCAAATACCCATGTTAAATATGCAAGTTGAGCAGCATCACCTTTGCGGGCGCCTGATAATTTAACTATTCGAGTGTAGCCGCCTTGACGGTTTTGAAAACGAGGAACAATCTTATCAAAAAGCCTACGAACCACATCATGTTCATCCGTCCAATTTTTTCGCTGTTCACTTCCAGATACACCATTAACTCTAGGAAAAAACTTACGTTGCGGAGCTCGTAATCTAGCTACTGCTAATCGACGATGATGTAAGGTGCCTTTCTTACCCAAGGTAACCATCTTCTCAGCAACAACTCGAGCCGCCTTGGCTTTAGCCAAAGTAGTCTTAATTGTGTCGTTCTTAATAAGGCTGCAAACCAAATTAGCTAGCATAGCATTTCGATGCTCGCCTGTGCGGCCTAATTTAGCGGTTCTTACTCTGTGTCGCATTATTCAAACAGGTTGTTAAATTTTTTTATTATTACTCGGCATTTAAAACACCAGCTGGAGGAGCAATCTCAATACCAGCTGGAGGACCATCTTCAAATGCATCAGCTGGAGGTGGTGTCGGCGGTGAATCCAATAAGGAAGGATCAATCTTTTCACCTAATGAAAGATTATACTCTTTAAGTTTCTCCTTAATCTCAGTTAGTGATTTTTTGCCAAAGTTTCGGTACTTAAGCATTTCGGCTTCAGATTTCATTGCTAGATGCCCAAGCGTGGTAATATTTGCATTATTGAGGCAGTTCGCTGCACGAACACTCAATTCAATCTCGTTTACGCTAGTGTTAAGCAACTTACGTTGGGCTTCACGATTTTCATCCTTAGCTTTAGCGTCCTGCTCAAATTCAAAAGCCTCATCATTAATTCCAGTAAATACAGAAAGATGGTGCGATAAGATTTCCGACGCTTGCTTTAAAGCCTCGTCGGGATTGAGACGCCCATCTGTCCACATTTCCAGAATTAATTTATCGTAATCGGTACGCTGACCAACACGAGCAGCCTCAATTGCATAACGAACACGAGTAACAGGAGAAAATATAGAATCGATTGGTATGACTCCAATAGGCTGGTCTGCTTTTTTATTAGCATCACCAGGAAGAAATCCGCGCCCTACCTGAACCTCCATAACCATTTCCACCTTTTGACTTTTATCAGTGGTACAGATTACCTGTTTCTTATTAACAACTTTAAGTCCAGGCGGCAATTCGAGATCTCCCGCAACAATAGGACCATCAGCTGTCACATTTAGTCGAACTTCTTTTGGCTCCCTATTATTGTGCCTGAATCTGACTTTCTTAAGGTTAAGAACAATATCAGTTACATCTTCTACAACTCCCTCCACGGTAGCAAACTCATGATCGGCGCCCTCAATTTTCACAGAGGTAATAGCTGCCCCCTCCAAAGAAGAAAGCAAAACACGACGAAGCGAGTTGCCGATTGTGTGGCCGAAGCCAGTTTCAAACGGCTCTGCCGCGTACTTAGCGTATTTATTGTCGGAATCGTCGGATTTTGTAAGCTTCTCCGGCTTCTCGAAATGACCCAGTCTTATTGGCATAATATTTTATTTTTTTAGCAATTTTAATCTGGCCTTGTCACCATTATTCCCGTTCACAACAAGACCCATATAATTGCTTCCTCACCCACAGGGATGAAGAGGTTAACGGGAATAAAATTCTACTATTGTTTGTTCATCGGCGATGGGTTGTATCTCATCGCGAGTCGGCATACGCATAATAGTCCCACGAAAGGCATCCTTCTCAAGCTGCAACCATTCAGGGACGATTCGACTAGTTGAATACTCTAGATTTCTGGTAGCCAGCTGCCTTGAGGCACTACGATCCTTCACCTCAATTACGTCGTTTATAGATGCATTATAAGATGAAATTGTCATCTTACCACCATTTACGGAAACATGCCCATGAGACACCATCTGTCGTGCTTGCGCACGAGTAGCACCGAATCCTAATCGATATACAACGTTATCTAGCCGGCACTCTAGCAGTTGCAACATAATCTCACCGGTCACTCCACGGTGACGACGTGCCTTATCGTAGATCGCACGAAACTGTTTCTCCATTAACCCATAATGATAACGAAGCTTTTGCTTCTCCATCAACGCTAGAGCGTAATCAGTATGTTTACGTCGTGCTCGTGGACCATGGGTGCCAGGAGGGTAATTCTTGCGCTCGAGATATTTCGAGGGCCCGAAAATCGGTACGCCGAAGCGTCGGCTAATCTTGTCTCGTGGACCTGTATAACGTGCCATGCCTTAAAAATCCTTATTATACTCTCCGCCGCTTCTTTGGGCGGCAACCGTTGTGTGGAATAGGTGTAACATCTCGAATAGAGGTAATTTCAAGTCCCACTGCTTGCAAAGCGCGAATAGCTGACTCACGCCCAGAACCCGGACCCTTAACTCTAACCTCAATTTCTTTTAATCCGTGAGCCATAGCCCTACGAGCTGCATCTTGAGCAACCTTCTGCGCAGCGTAGGATGTGCTCTTTCTAGACCCACGAAATCCGGTTTTACCAGCTGTAGACCAAGCAATTATGTTGCCCTGCTTATCTGTCAAAGAAACATGCGTGTTATTAAAAGTAGCCAAAATAGTAGCAATACCAGAGTGAACATTCTTGGACTTCTTAGCTTTAACAATCTTCTGCGGAGCAGGATCATCACTAGTTAACAACTCTTGGGCTGATGGCGCAGCTACATTAGCAGCATCCTCATCTTCATCGGCGCCAGCCTCATCGGCTTTATTACTTTTCTTATCAGGAACAGCCTTAGTTTTGGCACCCTTCTTGTTATCCTCAGCTACTTCTTGGTCAGTATCTGAATTGACTGAGCTATCCTCAGCAGAAACCTCGCTAGACGGTTGAGGAGTATTCCCCTCCTCAGTCTTGCTTTCCTCAGATTGTTGCGCTTGTTTTTCTTCGTCCGACATAATGATCAGTCTTTTAAATTAGTGAATACCAGCTTTGGCATTAGGGTTTCGCTGCACACCAACGGTTTTCTTTTTGCCCTTGCGAGTACGAGCATTTGTAGAAGTTCGCTGCCCGCGCACCGGCAATCCTCTTGAATGACGGATACCTCTATAAGACTTGATAGCCTGCAATCGCTTTAGATTCAAACTGCGCTCACGACGCAAGTCACCCTCTACTAANCAGTCACCTTCTTGGATAACATTNACGATTTTGGATAAATCACTTTCAGTGAGATCCTTAGCACGTGTTGCCGGATCTATTTCAGTCTTCTCGAGGATGTCAGCAGCAATCTTTGGGCCTACGCCATATACGTATCGCAACGCGATGTCTATGCGCTTGTTAGCAGGAATGTCTACTCCGATAATTCTTGGCATTGTCTTTTTCTTTAAATCAACCTTGGCGCTGTTTATGNCGCGGGTTGGAACTACANATAACGCGAACCACGCCCTTCCGGCGAATAATCCGGCAGTGCTCACAAAGTCGCTTTACTGATGCGCGTACTTTCATTTTCTTACTTTTTACTCTTTATCTAAAACTAAAACACCATTACTGAAATCAGCAGGTGATATTANTATATCAACTTCNTTNCCANACTTAACGTCTGAAACCTTATCCCGTTGCTTGAACGGAACCCTAGCAAACAATCTATGACCGTTTGCTAATTCTATCATAAAGGTCACCGGAGGAAGATACTTCCTTACGATTCCCTTTGCTCGGATGGTAAATTCTCCGGGCATGTCAAAATTTCTGGCTCACCTTCAGTCACGAGGACAGTGTGCTCAAAATGAGCGGATGGCAAACCATCACTAGTCAGCACCGTCCAACCGTCCTCCAGCATCTCTACTTGCCTTTNGCCAAGATTAACCATCGGTTCAATAGCAAGAGTCATTCCCGGCCTCAAGANNGGAGAATGACGACCGCCATCATCAAAGTTAGGAATCTGCGGATCTTCATGGACTTTTTTACCCACACCATGCCCTACAAACTCCCTTACGATACTATAACCACTGGCCTCTGCAGTTCTCTGGATCGATCTCGAAATATCAATAACTTTATTGCCGGCTACAGCCTGACATATCCCATCATTAAGTGCTTGTTTAGTCACTTCCATTAAGCGCTGCACTTCTGGCTCACATCCTCCCACCGCCACAGTAGTCGCATTATCACCTATGTAACCATCAAAACATACACCCACATCAAGGCTNACAATATCACCAAATTCAACTCGCCTCTCTGAAGCTAAGCCATGAACAACCTCTTCGTTNATCGAGATACATATATTACAAGGATAATCTCGGTAGCCCAAAAANGCACTCTTTCCACCGTAATAGCGAATTCTATCTCCACCAAACTTATCAATTTCAAGAGTACTTAAACCGGGTCGAACAAATGATGCCACTTCATGTAACACTGTCGAGGAAACCCCGCCAGCCAAACGCATAGCCTCAATCTCATGATTTTTCTTTATGAGAATCATATTATTCCACCAGTGCCAGAGCACCTAATCCAGAGCCAAGCANTGGCTTGGCCANTCTATCAATGAACAAAAAGCTGGAGGATATCACCGCCAACATTAGAAGCGACCGCGCACGCGGCCCTTCCTTAAAAATCCATCATAATGTCGCATCAATAAATACGACTCCATTTGCCTCATAGTGTCCAATGTAACACCTACAGCGATCAAAATACTAGTCCCTCCAAAAAACTGAGAAACCTGAAAAGGAATACCCAATGCGTCTCCAAGTAGCATAGGAATGATNGCAACAATCACAAGGAAGGAAGCCCCAGCAAATGTTATTCTACTCATTGTTTTATGCAAGAAATCACTAGTCGCTTTACCNGGGCGCACTCCAGGAATATANCCACCNTTTTTCTTCAAATTATCGGCAATNTCAATCTCATTGAATGTAGTTGCTACCCAGAAATAGGCAAAAAACATGATCATTAACGCATAAGTAAAATAATAGAATGGGTGACCTGCTTCAAACCATGTTGCTGCTGATAAAAATATTTGCTCNNANCCTTCGATNGAACCAAGNCTNCTCAAAACCATACCCGGAAACATTAGAATAGCTTGGGCAAAAATTAATGGCATAACTCCAGAGTAGTTGACTCTCAATGGCATAAATGAACTACCACCAGCATACACTTTGCGACCCACNGCACGCTGNGCATGCTGAACTGGAATTTTACGTTGAGCNTGNGTGACAGCAACAACTCCCATAACCACAANCCAAAGTAATGCTACCAGTCCAATACCCTCAAAAATACCCCGATTAACAGCGTCATCTGCACCAGTCCATGACTGCGGAGCAAACATTTCCCANACCATTGGCAATGCGCGTGGCAAATCAGCGACAATTCCGATAGTTATAACAAGTGAAACACCATTTCCAATGCCTCGCTCAGTGATTTGCTCACCTAACCACATTAGCAACATAGTTCCACAAGTTAATGCCATCATTGTTTGCAAATGATATCCTATTCCTCCATCAGCCAGAGTCCCCTCAAAACCTTGTAATACAGTCCCTGGATTCAACCATCCCAAAGACATTACATAACCCTGGCCCAAACACAGAAACAGAGTCATGACTCGGCCAATTTGCATAATTTTCACACGCCCACCTTCTTCCCGTGAAAGCCGAGAAAGTCTGGGTATGATAGGAGTCATTAATTGCAAAATAATTGTAGCACTAATGTAAGGCATTATACCCAAACCACCAATAGAACATCGCTCCCAAGCACCACCGGTAAACATACTGTATATACCAAGAAAACCAATTCCATCTTCGCTTTGTTTTTCTCGNAGCCCATCAAAATAATCCTGCAACATNACACCATCTAGCCCAGGAATTGGCACCCATGCAACCAATCGACAAACAGCTAAAACCAACAACGTAAAAACGATACGCTCCCGTAATTCTGGAATTTTAAAACAATTCCGAAANCCGGTTATCATTCGAGTTATTGCGTTATCTTTAGCCATTTGTATTTTAGTAAAAAATCAAATTTGCTTTTTATTCTGAAACCGATGTCTCAGCTTTTGATACAACTTTACAATCCCCACCCTTTGCTTCNATTGCTGCTTTAGCAGCCGCACTGAAGGCATCTGCCTTAATGGTCAATTTTTTTTCCAACTGACCTCTGGCAAGAATCTTAACCCCATCGCCACGGCCATTAACAAGTCCTGCCTCACGAAGAGCATTTTCATCCACAGTAGATCCCTCATCAAAGTGATTAAGACTTTCCAGATTTACAGGAATAAAAACTATAGAAAANGACTTATTATTAAAGCCACGCTTAGGCAACCGTCGAGCAAGTGGTAATTGGCCACCTTCGAACCCAGGTCGGGTCGANGACCCTGAACGAGAGCCTTGACCTTTTTGCCCTCGCGTACTGGTGTGACCTCCGCGACCGCTACCAGGTCCGCGGCCAATCCTCTTACGGCGATGCTTAGATCCAGAAGCTGGTTTTAAATCATGTAATCTCATTAATAAAATCTAGTCTAGGCCTCGGCAACCGCAGTTTCTTCAACCTTACCACGGAGCTTCAACACTTCTTTACGATCGCGAAGCTCCAATAAGCCCTTAAGAGTTGCTTTTGCAACATTCACGGGATTATTAGAACCTAGTGATTTACTTAACATATTTCGAACTCCCACTAATTCGCAAACAGCCCTAACTGTTTTACCTGCAATAATACCAGTACCCGGAGAAGCAGGACGAAGTAANACTTTCGCACCATCAAAGCGACTAAGCACCTCATGAGGAAGTGTAGATTCATTCAACGTCACGTTAACTAAACGGGTACGAGCATCTTCGCTAGCCTTACGAATACAGTCGGCCACTTGATTGGCCTTGCCTTGCCCCATTCCTACGCGCCCTTTTTTGTCCCCNACAACTACGACAGCACTAAANCCGAATCGGCGGCCNCCTTTGACAACTTTAGCTGANCGGTTGATNCACAAGACTTTTTCTGAAAACTCATCGGCAGGTTCATNCCCTGCATTATCNCGACCACCACGGCGATTNCCTCCTGGACCTCGTCCTCCTGGACCTCGTCCTCCTGGACCTCGTCCTCCTGGACCTCGTCCTCCTGGACCTCGACCTCCTGGACCTCGACCTCCTGGACCTCGACCTCCTGGGCTTTGCCCGGCTTGGCTAGGAGCTGAAGACGGGGACTGCTGAGCTGAGCGATCTTCCGGCCGCTCAACNTTNGTCGCACTATCGTCAGCCGCAGTTTTTTCGTTCTGGTTAGGTTCTTCTGCCACAGTTATTCCTTAAATTTTCAATCCTGCCTCTCGAGCCGCTTCGGCTAAGGCTTTTATTTTCCCGTGATAACGAGTCCCGCTTCGATCAAACACTGCAGATTCAATTCCAGCAGCCTTGGCAGCTTCGCCTGCCAGTTTTCCTATCTGCTTAGCTCCATCAATGTTCGCTCTCAAATCAGCTCGATTCTCAACAGCCTTGTCACGACTTGTAACAGANGCAACNGTACAACCCTCTTCATCATTAACGAATTGCACATAAATATTCTTGTGAGTCATCCGCACGCTCATTCGCGGGCGACTTNCTGTGCCACTCACTTTTTTACGGATACGCCATCTTCGGCGNTTTAGTAAACTTCTTTTCTTTTCCGTTCTCATCTTAACTTGCCTCGATTATTACAGCAGTGATTATCAACTAAAAAAACTATTGTACCGTTTTCCCTTCCTTACGGCGCACATATTCACCCTCATACTTAACCCCNTTTGCCTTGTATGGCTCAACAGGATAAAAACTACGTAACTCGGCAGCAACCATTCCCACTTTTTGTTTGTCAGGACCCTCAATTGTCACATTTACATCCTTCACTACAGTAACCTTTACTTGATCTGGCAACTGATAGTTAATCGGGTGAGAATAACCNAGACTCATCGTAACCTTGTTTCCGCTTACCATTGCCTTGAAGCCAACACCATTAATCTCCAGTTTCTTGACAAATCCCTCAGACACNCCCTNAACCATATTGTTTAACAGGGATCGACTTAAACCATGCATAGCACGCGCCTCACGATCATCACCGTCACGAGAGACCTTTAGAATATTATCTTCCTGCGAAACACTAGTGCGCTTAGGTATATCCATCTCCAATCTACCCTTGGGACCTTCCACAGATACGTGGTTGTCAGCAACCGAAACATTAACCTTATCCGGCACCGTGATTGTTTGATTTCCAATTCGTGACATTTCTTTTATTCCTTACCAAACCTTAAACAAAAGTTCTCCTCCTACATTATGACGACGAGCATCATGCCCGGTCATTAAACCCTGCGGAGTGCTAACAACNGCAATGCCCATACCTCCCAAAACAAGNGGAATATCCTTTGCAGCAGTATAATTGCGCAAGCCAGGGCGACTCAAACGCTTTAATCCGGTGATAACACCTTTACGTCCTTGAAACTTCAACTTAACACGTAAATTACGCTTAACGTCACCTTCAACATTGAAGGAATCGATATAACCTTCTTCCTTCATCAACTTTACAGCACTTTCTTTAATCTTTGAATGAGGTACAAGTATCTCTGGCTTTAAAGCTAAATTGGCATTTCGAATACAGGTTAGTAAATCAGCAATGGGGTCCATATATTTTCCTCCTACCAGCTAGCTTTGGTTATACCCGGAATCATACCTGTCCGAGCCATTTCACGAAATGTTAGTCGAGATACACGAAACTTGCGGGAGTACCCATGTCGACGNCCTGTGATCTCACATCTATTAACCAACCGAACAGGACTCGCATCACGAGGCAAATTCGCCAAACCCTCGTAATCACCATTAGCTTTAAGTTCTGCACGCTTAGCTGCGTACTTGGCCACTGTTTTGGCCTTACGCTTGTTTCGCTCTATCCAGGCTTTNTTTGCCATATCTATTTTTTATCATTTACCGTCAAACGGCATTCCAAATTCTTTTATCAATTCATGGGCATCGTCGTTATTTTTCGCTGTAGTAACGATAGTAATGTCCATTCCCAACGCATGTTTCACTTTATCCACCTCAATTTCAGGAAAAATTGTTATATCATCAATTCCAATCGAGTAATTACCATGACCATCAAAACCCTTAGAGCTAACTCCACGAAAATCACGAATGCGGGGCAAGGCCGCTGCGATCAAACGGTCCAAAAATTCATACATTACTTGTCTTCGAAGTGTAACCCGACAACCAGTGTTCATTCCTTGCCGCAATTTGAAATTCGCCACACTGACTTTAGCTTTGTTTAAAGCTGGCTTTCGTCCAGTGATGATATTCAAATTCTTTATAGCCTCCTCGAGAACATCCTTTCCCAACTGAGGACTGACACCCATGTGTACAATCACCTTCTCTATCTTCGGCACTTGATTGACATTAGGATACTTGTCCAAGCCCTGAAGCTTTGCGCGAATCTCGCTGTTATATTTTTCCTGTAGCCTCGGAATCATTCTTCTTTTGCAGTCTCTTTTTCAGTTTCTTTTTCAGTTTCTAACGCAGGAGAATCTATCTTGTGATTTTTCTCATAACGTTCAGTCTGCATCACGTTTGACCAATGGATTGTGCCTTCACGCTCGACTATCTCGCCCTGTGGTTGATCTTGATTTTTTCGAACATGTTTTTTGATCATGTTTAAACCTTCCACAACAACTCGCTCTGTTTTGGGAAAAACATCGATCACTTTACCACTCTCACCACGATCCTCGCCTGAAATAACGTAGACTAAATCTCCCTTTTTGATATGTCGTTTATTTCCCATAATCAAATCACCTCTGGTGCTAATGAAACGATTTTCATGAAGCGCTTTTGCCTTAATTCACGAGCCACTGGGCCAAAAATTCGNGTCCCNCGCGGNTTNCCTTCAGGATCAATAATAACTATCGCNTTTGAATCAAACCTCAACACTGANCCATCGGAACGGCGGATCGGGGATTTCGTGCGAACTACTACAGCATTAACAACTTCCCCTTTCTTAACATTTCCATCGGGAGCAGCTACTCGCACGTGAGCCTTAATCACATCTCCAACGGAAGCTGTATCCTTGCGAATACCGAGCACACCAATAGCCCAAGCCTCCTTGGCCCCAGAATTGTCGGCAACATTTAATCTAGATCGTAATTGTAGCATTCGCTTTCTTTTTTTGTACTAATTTAGGCCCTCTAACTAAGCCTCTTTGACGTTATCAATAGGAGTGACAACTTCAGCTGAAGCAGCTAAAGATAACTCTCCCTGCTTAACAANCTCCACCAAACGCCATCTCTTGGTCTTGGAAAGAGGTCTTGTCTCCATAATCTTCACAAGATCACCCACATGCGCTTTNTTTCCTTCGTCATGAGCAATAAATTTTGTGTAACGAGTAATAATTTTCTTATAAAGCGGATGAGATATTCTTCGAGAAATCCGCACCACAATTGTCTTATCCATTTTAGTGGACACTACTTCTCCTTCCCGCACTTTGCGGTGGCTGCTTCTCGCCATTGTTGTTGTATCTGTTTCAGCCATTCGTTATTAAATATTTTTAGTAGCCGTCTTAATCTTTTCTATCGCCTTGCTCTTCCCGTTGGCATAGACCAACTCGGATAAACCGCGAGTAGTAACCCTTATGTGATTTGGATTAAACAATGACCCTAAAGTTTTAAACACATCCTTTCGGGTTAGCTCACCCTTACTTAATCCATTTAGAGAATTAGAAATCCCATCAACAGTAAAATCACTAAGGCTCTCAAGCGCTGACACCACTTGATTGAAGGCTTCTTTGCGCTTCAACTGTGTCAAACGAGTTTCAACACGNGCAATGTCTCGCCTCAAATCNCGCAAGCGAATCGGTTTCTCAAGCTGACTGGTTGCNCTTTGCAACTTGAGATTGAACAACTCCAAACGCAGATCTCTACTCTGAGCGTTTAATTCAACCTTTGTCTTGTCCTTTATCTCGGCAGCTTTCATTTTAATTATTCTGTTTGTTATTAGTCACGTGTGGCAAGTCGACAGCGAATCGGCATTTTAGCAGCAGCAGCNCTGAGCGCCTCGCGTGCAATACTTTCAGGCACTCCTTCAATTTCAAACAACATCGTGGCTGGTTTCACCACCGCCACCCAGTGATCAACATTTGCTTTGCCCTTACCCATACGAACTTCCAATGGCTTTTTAGTTACAGATTTATGGGGAAAAATACGAATCCACATACTACCTCTGCGCTTCATACCTCGAGAAATAGCAACACGAGCTGCCTCGATTTGTGTCCCTGTAATCCAGCCGCGACCCAAAGCCTGTAAACCATATGAACCAAAGGAAACTTTGTTTCCCTTTTGCGCGGTTCCTTTACGGCTACCGCGATGCATCTTACGATATTTTACTTTGTTAGGTTGTAAGGCCATACTTAAAAATTGTTAATTAGATTTTTCAGGTCGAGCAGGAGCTCTTCTAGGTGTACGCGGCCGCCGCTCTTGCCGCTGTTGTTGTTCTTTTTCCTCGCTTGGATCCTTACGACAAATCCAACACTTAACACCAATAATACCATATGTGGTGCTAGCTTCAGCAAATCCATAATCGATATTAGCACGCAAAGTGTGCAATGGTACTGCTCCTTCTCGAGCGTTTTCAGCTCGAGCAATATCTGCACCATTCAAACGACCAGCAACACGCAAACGAATTCCAAGCGCTCCCATATCCATAGTAACCTGCATNGAACGCTTAATTGCACGACGAAAGGCAACACGACGCTCAAGCTGCATACAAATATTTTCTGCAACCAATTGAGCATCTAATTCTGGATTCTTTACTTCTGCTATCTCAACGTAAACTTCTTTACCAGTTAACTTACTGAGCTCTTCCTTGATTCTATCAATTTCAGACCCTTTCCGACCAATAACCACACCAGGTCGAGCTGAGAATATCGTGATACGACAACGACTAGTGGCTCGCTCAATTTGAATACGAGGCACCGCTGCGTCTTTAAGCTTATCTTTAAGCACTTTTCGTATCTTGTAGTCTTCGACAAGTAACTCACCAAAATCTTTCTTGTCAGCATACCACTTTGATCGCCAATCACTATTGACGATCAGGCGAAATCCAATTGGATTTGTTTTTTGTCCCATACAGTTTCCGGTTAAATTTGATCCGTAAGCACGATTCTTATATGGCAACTACGCTTGAGAATGGGGCTGGCTGAACCTCTCGCCCGGGGCCTCCATCGCTTCAATGTAGGTGCATCTCCTACGGTTGCTTCCTTAATATATAACATCGTCTGCTCTAATTTGTGAGGTGAATCTATAAAGCTTTGATACGCGTCTATCTTTGCCTGCGAACTTCTACGAGTCTTTTTATTATTGGTTGAACTCACCTTTTGTTCTAATTCACTAATACGGCTTCGTAAATCATCGACATCCCATTCATCAATGATGTTCTCAGCATTAGCCATAGCCGATTTTAGTGTCTTTGACACAAGGCGCGCTGACTTGCGAGGCACATTGGCCAAAAGAGCCTGAGCCTCAAGAGCATGCATGCCTTGAATTTGAGTGGTAACAGCACGCACCTTTAGCGGAGACATTCTCACTCCCTTTGTTACAGCCAAAATTTCCATCTTATACTCAGTTCGTTACTTCTTAGTAGCACCACCGTGCGACCTGAACCCACGGGTTGGCGCAAATTCGCCAAGCTTGTGGCCAACCATATTCTCAGTCACAAATACAGTCGCAAATACTTTACCATTGTGAACCATAAATGTGTGTCCAACAAATTCAGGAGCAATCGTTGATCGCCTAGACCATGTTTTGATCGGTTTCTTTTTTCCGTCTGCATTCAACTTCTCGATTTTATCGAGTAAATGCTGTTCCACAAACGGGCCTTTTTTAATTGATCGTCCCATCTAAATTACCTCTGTTTCATTGGCCGACCATCACGGCGCACCAAAATCCACCTGTTTGAAGGCTTATATTTAGGCCTTGTCTTAAATCCTTTTGCTAAAACACCCCAAGGTGACATCGGATGACCTCCTCCTGAAGTACGACCTTCACCACCCCCCATTGGATGATCCACTGGGTTCTTGGCAACAGCACGCGTGATTGGACGTTTGCCCTTGTGCCTAGTACGACCAGCCTTACCAACTACAATCTTCTCATGCTCAGAATTACCTACCGTACCAATGGTTGCGTAACACTTTTCATTGATTTTACGAATTTCTCCCGAAGGCAACTTTACTTGAGCATAACCGTCCGCCAAAGCCATCAGCGTTGCTGCAACGCCTGCAGAGCGAACTAACTGCCCACCGCGCCCCGGTGTCATTTCCAAATTATGTATTTCCGAGCCAGCCGGAATATTTGAAAGAGGCAAAAAATTGCCATTCTCAACTGGCGCTTCGGGCCCGCTCATAACNTTATTGCCTACAACTTGCCCCTCAACGGCAATCATATAGCGCTTTTCACCGTCTTCATACTTAAGCAGTGCTAAGCGCGCGGATCTGCATGGATCATACTCTATAGCAATAACCTCCGCTGCGATTCCGTGCTTATTGCGCTTAAAATCCACATTTCGGATCTTTTGTTTGTGACCTCCTCCGATACCTCTTGCGGTTACACGACCATTACTATTTCTTCCGCCGGACCTTTTTTTGGTCTTAACCAAACGCTTTTCCGGCTTCGTTTTCGTAATCTCGGAAAACGAAGAGACTGTCATGTAACGCCTAGACGGCGTTACAGGATTGAAACTCTTTACTGGCATACAACTATGTACCCCGACTGGGGCGGTGACGCTCCCTACCATAACTCCCCAACTCTGGGAAAGCGGGTTATCGGCAGGTCGCCAAATTGGTTCTTACCTGTCCCTTTTCACCGTGAAAAGGGCCGGGCAAAATATCAAAAAAAATTTAGGGTGCAACCTCTTTTTCATAGATTTATTATTTTTTTAATATTCTAGGAAAACTATGAAAAATAGGAGTTTTTCTTAGATTAAGCTAATCTGAGACAAAAAAACCCTTAAAATATACTAAATAAGTGTCCAGTCTGACNTCAAAAGACGCCCTATCTTACTGAAAATCAATTGCTAAAGTGCTTTACCGAATTCCTTTTGATTCTAATTGCCTAATCTCCATTGCCCATTCAGCTCTCTCCTCATCAGTAACCTTCGGATTTGGCATAAGGCTTCGCCGCGTACAATTAACCAATGCCTGCAAAGTCTGATATCTCCGAGTTTCCCCGATAGCCGGTGGAAGCAAATCATCGATTACAGCGATAACTTCATCCATGGTTAACTTTCCATTAGTACCGTGAAGTTTGGCTTTTGCTTTAAGTTCAGAGCGTAAAGCTGCAAAACCTGCTGCAGACCAACCTTCGGTGACCGCCGCAAATTGCTCCCTATCCTCACCAGTCAATTTCCCACTAACAACCGGACTGGCTACCCAGTCAAGAAAAGCCTCTCGATCTTTTCCTTCAGGGTCCAATACTGGGATAATTAAATCTCCTACTCGACCTGGCCGTCTAATATCAGGTGAGAGCAAATGAATNCGGGCAGTCACTAGCAACCAAATAACTTTACCGCGTAATAGAGGATCAGACATCATAGACTGNATCTTTCCNGTTAGGCGTCGTTCCGTTGCATGAGTATCAGCACCTACTCCACCAAGCTGAGTATCGGCTTCATCGATAAAAATCAAAACACGAGACAATGCCATTAAAACACGACGCAGGCGTTCAAAGATAACGTCTGTNTCCCCATAATATTTACTACGNAGGTTTTTTATAACCAAAACTACCATGTCTAGTTCCGATGCTACCGCCTCAAAAATAAAAGTCTTACCAGCTCCAATTGGTCCACCAATAGCCGCGCCAGGTAGAGCTTCTCCACTATCCATACTAAACCTAGGAATCACTTCTTTATCCAAAAAAGTTTTCAACCGCTTAAATCCAATTACATCATTCAAGCTATGCCCTGGTTTTTTGAATTCAACAACTTCCTCTCCTAACTGGCTCTTAATAAAATCCTCGACCTTATCTACAACTTCATCCTGCGAAAGTTTCGCGCGACCATGCCTAACTCCCTTCAACAACTGCATTAGGGCATGAAGTGAAAGCCCTGCCGTCAATTCCGCTAATTCGGTTTGCGTACCCCATAGCTGAATCTTACGCCCCTTCGAATCATTTCTAGAAAACCAAGAAATAAAATGTTTACGAGTATCAAAATCTGGCGATGGCACCTCCACATCAATCAATTGAGGTAAGCGTGCAATACGTTGGTTCAACTGAGAACGTGACTCAGCAATCATCACCACTGAATCATCACCGTTAACAAAGCCAAGATCAGAAAACCAGTCATGACAAATACTTACACGCTGCCTATCCATATCATTTAGACTTGTGATTGGAGCATCAGGAAGCAACATGTCTGCGCCCTCCACCACAATCAACAAGTTCTCTTTAAGAAACTTCGAATCGCCCACCTTCGTTCGAGAGCAAAGACACATTTGCCGCATTAATTCTAAGGCAAGAGTTGGATTACTGACTGCCTTCTGAAACGTATCGTCGTACATGCTGGTAACTTCATCCACCTCAGCAGCAACCTTATCAGTATCCATCATACGATTGATAGCGAGCTGATCGGAACTCATACCAAGTCGCCACTCGATCCATGCCTTACGAACTTTTTCAGAATCTTTATCCCGTATAAATCTAATAGGCCCATTCAACTCGTAAACGACAAGTATCAAATTTGGCAAGTTCCAGCTCGCTGTTAAATATTCAACAAGCGAGCAATACTCGTCGTTCTTTCCTTTATTATTGTGAAAGACATCGTGTATGTTTCCTGTCAAAATTAATGCTCGTGATTGACCAGCATTTAATATTCGACCTGCTTTACGTAGAAAATCATTTATACTAGTTGGCATGGCGTTAAACTTTAGAGTTAAGGTGTTATTGGGTCACTAGGTTAAATTTGTCTTAAGGTGTTCATAGCGAGACTGTAATTCATCAGGACTATATACATACCTACGAATCTCTTTTCGAATATCTTCAAACGATTCGTAGTTAGGCCTTTCGTCTGGCTTAAATATGGGAGCATCTTTATCATAAACAATGGTAGCGCCTGGCGGAGAGTCATGGCCAGCTTCCTTCCAATTCCAATATTGTGACAGACCCACAAGTCGATTACCTACTCTTATGGCTTCATTCAGCTCATGTGTTACAATAATTAAAGTGTAAGGGGGCTTTTGACTTTGGGATAAAGCTTCCTGATTTTCTTGATATAATCGAAGGAGCATTTCTTGCAACTCTTCGCGTGTAGCTTCATCAAGGGCTCCAAACGGCTCATCAAGTAAAATAATCTCTGGCTCCATGATTAACGCCTGTGCAATGGCTACTCTTTGTTGCATACCTCCCGACATTTGGTTGGGATACATGTTCATAGCATGACCAAGTCCAACCTTCTCTAAAAAAACAGCAGCTCTATCCCTAAAAGATTTTCGCTTTTTCGCCCAACCGGACCAGTTGAATAAACGATAAAAAGTGGTTGTCTGATCTAACTTCAGGCCAAGAGCAACATTATCTAATGCTGTCAAAAAAGGATAAAGAGAATATTTTTGGTAAACTATGCCTCGATCACGACCTGGGTGATTCGCCTGAGTCAGCTGCCCGTTTTGTATCGTTAATATCCGCCCTTCATTGGGCGGATGTGTTCCGAGAATCGCTCTTAACAAAGTTGATTTTCCGCAACCACTTGGACCAATCAATGAAACAAATTGCCCTGCTTTAACTTTTAAGTTTAAGTCGAATAGAACTTTTGTTTCTCCAAACCAATGGCTCACTTTTTCACAGTGCAAACCAAAACTTTGCTGTTCTACATCCTCAATCATTTCGAATCATTTTGGTACCAAGGACAAATCTTGGACTGCAGAAACCGCAACATGTAATCAAGTAAAAAGCCAAAAAATGCTAAGAAAGCGAGGTAAGGATACACAACGTTCATGTTTGTAAGCTTAAATTGCAAACGAATCCGATATCCAAAACCGACATCTCCCACCACCATCTCAGCAGCAATCAAAAATACTATCGCTGGTCCAATACACAAACGAACAGCATCAATAAATTTCGGAAGCACTTGTTTAAAAACCACCTCAAAGGCAACCTCAAAATGAGATGCCCCTAACGTATAGGCCTTGTCTATCATCGCAGAAGGTATGTCTTTGATTGCTAAATAAACCGTAACCGCAAGCGTCGGAATAATACCAAAAGCTATCATAGCGACATACATCTCCATGCCAGTTCCAAAAAACACAAAATACACTGCTAATGCTGCAGTTTGGGGGACTTTGGCTAACAACGAGATTGGCGGCTGCAAAAACGCCTCCAATGGAGCAATGCACCCCATCGACATGCCTATAACAAAACCAAAGATGATGCCCAAACTAATACCAGCTCCGAGACGCTTTGCCGTAGCAAATGAATCCTCTATTAACCACCGTTTACCCTTACGGTCTGGCTGAGTGAATTTTTTTGCCCCATCAGCCAACTGCCCCCAACTCGGGATAGTGGTATCTTCAGGGTTTACTTGATGTTGTCGGTGAGAAATCCATGTGTAACCAATTAGCAATAACAAAACCGAAAATGCCGATAAGGCGGCTTGTTTAGTCCGACTTATCGGGCGACTTATCATAAAAAACAAATTTTGTTTTTCGGCTTACTTCGAAGATCCTTCTTTTACTTTTTGTATATAACTGGCATCAAATCGAACTGCTGCGTTCGCACCTTTTGCTCCATAAGCAAGATCTGGCTTNGCTTCAACAATTCCATGTGNAGCGCAGAAGTCTACGACACGACTCATGATTTGTGGCAAATCAGATCCATTAAGTATAGCCAATCCCTCATCAGCAGTGCCATAAAACTTTGTTTGCTTAACAACTTTCTCCATATCTTTCAAAGTCACATTGGCAAATTTCTCACCAATTGCTATTAAAGTTTCATCGCGTTTTGCGGGGTCAGCAATTGCAGCATTTACTTGATAGAACGCATCTATAATAGCACACGCAAAAGCTTCACCACCTTCTTTCGCAAGACTCTCTTTCGCAACGACTACCGAATCGATAATCTCATTCGGTATCTTTGTTGAATCAAAAAGCACACGCACATCGTCACGCTTAGCAAGAGTAGAAATCACAAAGGGATTCCATACCACAATAGCCTCTTGTTCCTTGTTTTTCTGCTGCATTGCAACAGCTGCGGCACCAGGGTCCATATTGGAAAATGAATAATCTCCTTCTTTCTCTCCAAGCAGCTCTAGATTACGTACAAAACAATATTCAGAAACCGACTTCTCCAATCCAAATACTTTTTTGCCTTTTAAATCCTGCACAGACTTAATGTCACTGGTAACAAGACAAGCGTCGGCCCCAAAACTTGTCGAAGTAGGCAAAACCATCACACCTGGCCGACCACCAGCAGGGCTTAAGATATCCATATTTGTGATACAAACAGCATCACACTGACCAGCCCCATACATTGCAAGACAAGGATCGTACTCTGCCTCTTTCAACACTATATCAATCCCCCATTTCTTTTCGACAGAACCTAACTCCCCTTCTTTCCCATTCAAAATTCCTTGCACATCAGCAACCCCAAACACACTCCACGATGGATATTCACTCCAGGCTAAAGAAAACGTTGGAAACTCTTTTGTCGAAGTTCCATTTTCACCACCACCGCAACCACTTAAAACGATTAACGCGGCACTAAGAAATGCAACCGCCCAATTTTTTTTACGAACACTTTTATTATTCATTTTACTATTAATAAATATNTTAAATAAAAAAAAGNCCCCNACAAAGTAGGGGCCAATTAAAAATATATTACTCGGGCAAAGAACTCTCTGAAGTAGAGGACTCCTCTTGTTTAGCTTCTATCGGAGCAGCTTCTGCTCCTTCAGCTAAACCAAGCAAAGAATCAAACTCATCGGTAGCCGTATTAGTTCTCGCATATTCCAAAAATTCTGCTTCCTGCGCCTTGCCATCTGTACCAGCCATTTCACGTGAAACTCTAGCTTCCGCTCTCATCTCACTTCGAAGCTCTCGCATATCTTGCAATTCTTTAGCCATGCCATCTTTTGATATACCATTTAGCATATCTGCCAAGTCCGTCTCTTCTTTAGCCGTGATTACATCCGCAACTGCATCAGCCGCTTCACTCTTAAGTTTATCGATATCACGAGTTAGCTGCTGCAAGTTGACTTTATGATTAGCCAAACTCTCATCGTATTCAGCAATATCACCCTCGAGGTCTTTAATATGGTCCTGCTTTTCAGTAACGGTCGCTGCAAAATCGTTGTAAGCGGTAAGACATTTTCTGTACTGTTCACTCGAATGAATTTCCTCCTTAGTTTGCCCTTCGTTCTGCAACTTACTTACCGTCTGCTTAGCCATTGCAAGTGCTCCAGCCTTAAGAGTTTCAAGTTTCTTGGTTTCTTCTGTTAAGGTCTTAAGTTTGGCCATCTTTTTCTCTTGCTGAGCTATTAATTTTGCGACGGCCTGCTTGTAGGTATGTATCTGATCAACCTTGCCTTTGATTATATCATCAAACTTTGCTTGCATCACACTTGGATTTTTATCCAAGACCCGACGCGATTTGTCGATCTGACCAGTAACCAAATAAAGAAATGCCTTACACCATCTCCAAACTGCAGCAAGAGGATTCATTCTGTAGAAGTATTATTAAAATTGTTTAATTTTTTCAAGGAGCCCTTATTTAACAATGAATCTACTCTTTGTTCAACTCTTTTTGCCACTTCAAGACTTTGATCCAACTCACCCCTGAGCTGTTGTAAACGTGCATCACCATCGCTTTTATTAGTNATGCCTTGCACCGCTGCAAGTGTCTGACTCATATGTTCTACAGTTCCTATTACTTCACTCACCAATTTCTCCCTCTGTTCTAAAATCGGCTTGCGAGCCTTCTCAGAAGCTANACTATCGGCTGTCTTCCAAAGTTGCAGAGATTTCTCCAAAGAACTAACACACTGTTGAAACAACTCCTCAGATCGCTTTCGAATTTCATCTATCATCGCCCTATTCAAATCAGGTGCAATTTTGTCTAGCTGGCCAAAAGCCTGCCGCAGTGATCTCAAGTCCTGCATTGAATCTTCAGTTCGAGAATCACCATCCATAGTCAACCTATGATGGAAGTGATCGAGCTGCTTGAGTTTGTCCTGTTTGGCTTTGTCGCGTGATTCTTCAACAATTTTTTTAACTCGTTCATCTCTGCCTAGAATCATTTTAGTTAAAAACATGCCACCCGAACCTAACACACCCCCTACTCCAACAAGCATCGCCCCGAGAAAAGCAGACCCTTTTAGGCCAAGTGCAAAAAGCGANGCAAATGCAGCAGTTCCCACCATAAATGGTAAAACGACCATCGGACTAGAAATAATGTCCGCAACCACTCGCTTGGCTATGTTTTTTTCTTCGCTCACATCACTACACTCTCCCAATATGATTGGGTGCAACAAAGTTCGTCAGAAATAATGGATGAGTCAACGCTACGCTTAAAGTAAAGCGATTGGCTTTAAATTTAGAATGGCACCTGGCCCACCTCAAATCTTACTGATTGGGCAGAACCAGACTTAGAAGTAGACGGAGCCGCCTCAGTTCTCATTCTAGACCGAGAGACGCCGTCTTTTTGAAGGAATTCTCCGACTGACTTAGCACGATTCTCTGCTAGACGCCGGTTTTCTTCAGCATCCCCTTCCGACCGAGTTTGACCAACAATACGAAGATAGAAACTCGGAAAATTATCCAACATCTTCTTTAACCTTCGCAGTTCATGTTCACTAGACAGAGAAATTGCAGCAGATCCTCGACGAAAACCAATCGACTGAACATTGAGATCTCCTACTGATCGCAAACCACCCCATTGACTTTCATTAAGCTTACCCAATTGAGCATTAGTTCTAACACCCTGCAAGTCTGTTGTGCCTTGACCTAACCCTGCAATTAGATTTGCAGGATGAAAATTGTCTGACCGCATTTCAGATAAAATTTTATCATAGTATAAAGAAGTATAATTTCCATTGAGAGGGTCGGAATCAAGTGCCTTTGTTTTTAGAAGAATTTCAGTAACATTTCCAATCATGTCTTCCAAAGTAAGTAAATCACCAGCAGCAACCCCCTTTACAAGACCAAAGTGCGCATAATTCTCAAGAGTATTTTTCCACTGGATACCATCCACAATTGCCTTCGATCCATCTTCAGATAAACTCGGATCATCGGAACGAACAAGGCCTGCGAATCCTTGNGGTTCATTTCTATAATGATGGGCCGCACGAGAATAAGCCTCAATAATCGCACGAACTTTTTCTGGGTGATCACGTAAATACTCACGTCTTGCAACGAGCACATCAACTATTAGCCCTTTAACTTTAGAGCTATCAAGTAACACTTTCACTCCTTCAATTTTCTTAGCCTGAGAAACATGCGGTTCCCATAAAACATATGCTTGTTTCTTGTCACGATCCGCATTTTTCATAATTTCGAATACTGCCTCCGAACCATCGGCTTCAACGATCCAATTACTCCCCAATTTAGGCAGCTTAAAGTGAGATTTGACTACACGAGCCAAAAACTCACTGGGAGAACTTGGCGTAAGTACAAAAGCCGCATCTGAAGTATTTAGATCCTGAACAGTTTTAACACCGTTATCGAATGCTAATACAGCATCTGCACCAGTAGTCTCGTCAATTACCATCACAATCGACACTGGGAACCGTCCTAATTTCGCACCGGCTACGAGTAGTGAATCAATCGTAAAAACACCCATCTGAACATCACCATCTTCTAATGCTTCAAGCCGGGCATCGTAGTCAGCTTCATCTTTAACTACTGTTAANCGCACTCCTTCATAACGGAGGTTTTTCTTCATTTCCTCCGATCGCAGCACCGAATANCCACTGAAAAGATCAGCTTGGATTTTTACCTCGTGAGAATAACTACTATTCGAACCCGTATCAGATTGAAGCTTTTCTTTTTGAGGTTCTGTCCAAAAATAACGAACGGTTACTGCTACAATGGCTAAAATAACCAGCCAAACTACAGCAACAATACAGCCTTTAAAGCCTTTCCCTTCTGCCATTATTTTTTATTTTTTGAAGCTTTAACTACCGAATATATCCCTAACAAAATTATAATTGGACAGCCACACCCCAAAAGTAAAAGAGCAAAATCGCTTTCATTATTGCTATTTGTCGGGCTTGGCGAAACAGTGCCAGAAGATGATGAATTTGACTGAGTATTAGGACTAGCACGACGCATCACAGTATAGTCTTGTATTGGATCATTACCAGTAGTTGAAAGGGACTTAAGCATCTCTGAAGCGGTTTGTTTTGGTAGATCCGCAATCAATTCAAATGCATCCTCATCCGTTTGGCCGGTATCCGCAGAAGAAACCTCAGCAAAAACTTCTGTAATTGCTTGCCTAAGAGAATCCGGATTATCTGCACTTCTGTAAGTATGAACTTTAGTGGCCAGCGTATGCTCAGACTCCATATCCACACCAATTACGTCAATAGTTATGCCTCGAGAAATGATATCAGGAGTATAACCCTCTACTAAATTCCTATCATTAGCTTCACCATCCGTAACAACTAACAACCTATAAGTTCCATAGCCAAATTGTTTTTTTCGAGCCTTCAATAGAGCGTCAGCACCACGTTTCATATACGATCCAAGAGGTGTTCCCCCTCCAGAACGTATACTGTCAATTGCAGTATTAAGCCTCTGTTCTACTCGCGAACCGAGAGGATATACCCAGTCACCTCTTGGAAAAACCAAAACACCAATATGCGTCGATTCTGGCACCTGCCCTAACACNTGCTTTAATGCCTCTCTAGCTACTGACATACGNTCNGNACCTCCCATAGGCGTTCCCATTGAGCCAGATGCATCTACTACNACAATCACATTATCCGTAACTTGGACCTCTGCTCGGATTAATGGCGCAAACCAAAACCCAATTGCTAGCAGTCCAAAAACAAAATTAATGGCTTTATTTTTATGATTCATNGGGAATTTCTAAAATATTTAAAAATCAAAATCTGATTCCTGNGTGACCTCTGCAGAAACTCGAATAACACGGAATTCCACCCGCATATTTTGCTCAGCCTCAGCAACCGATCGAGGTTTGGAAATGAAAGGCTCTGCAATACCAACTCCCTGCGGCTGAATCTGTGACAAATCAACCGCAATGCCTTTGCCTTTTGCATAAGCAACAACCGAACTCTTTACGGCTTCGGCTCTTTTCCTCGAAAGATTNAAAGCAGCCTGCATTGTTCGACGCGGATTATAATCATCTACTCCATCAAAAGCCCCTTGGCCAATTGCCTCTAATAAAAGTTCTGTATTATCAAGACTCAATGAGCGGCCGTTCAATGAGTAATTATAATTACCCCGACTCCCTGAACGCTTTAGCGTCCCTTTAGTCAAACCCGCCTTNACTAAATCAACNAAAGTTTTTGTTGGATCCGCATGACCACGAATAGCTACTACTGCATTNCCGAACTTATCTGCCGTTTCGATAATACGATTAAACTCTGCTGCNTACTGCAAAGCGCTAAANTCAATCTGATTCGGCTTAAAGTTGATAGTGAAGGATACAATCGTTCGATCATCTAAAAGCCCACCTGAACTCAGTTCCTCAATCTCNGACAATACAGCTTCTGCCCTAAAGCGCTCACCCTGCTCTACGCTGGTTTTTTCTAAATAATTCAAAAAGTCTTCGTGCTTATAATTTAGACCAGACGGAAACAAGCCCATCTTCTGCTTTGCATAACCACGAGAGGTTGCCAGCTCCAAAGCCGAGGTCTGAAATGCATCAAAACCATGAAGATTACCTTGCTTTTCAAAGAAGCTGACATTGCCAGGATAACCTGCAAACGTGCAGTCCAATAAAAGGCCATGAGCCTCATCTGCATTGGGAACAACCTCCTCTGTATAAATTTGAACCGTCTGATTGAGGAGACTTATATATGAGGCATCTCTTGTACCAGCATCAAAGGCTGCTCGTTTTCCAACTAGCTGCTCAGCTGCCTTAAGATATCCGGCAACAAATTTTCTAATCAAAGGACGGTTAGCATCGTAGTAGTCCTTACGGCATACATAGACATCAGCGATTGATCGAGATAATTCCGCAGTGGAAACTAGCACTTTAGCCCCCTTAACTGTCCCCTCTGCTCCGGTACCTGTGCTAGTTAAATCGGTACATAACCCAAACATATCTGGGGTTATAGCAAAACAGGCAGCTATGGTTGGATCTTTTCTGAATGCTTCAACTGGAGAACCAGGACCAGTTAACTCATCATAGAACTTTACTCTAATATCATTCCAACTTAATTGAGCCGTCTTCAGAACATCATCTAACATACCAATGTGAGGGCCTCCCTGTTGTACTGCTACAGTCTTGCCCCGTAAGTCGGTCACAGTTTTGATTCCTTCCCTAGCAACCATGTGATCTCCTGCAGACCAAGTCATTTGCATAATCACTACTCCCTTAGTACGCGGATCAGAACCAATCACCTCCGAGGCTTGCCCCATCATTCTATATGTGCCGCGCAAGAAAGGTGATTTTCCCGAACGATAATCTCGAACCTGTTGAATGAAATCATCTCCGGGAACCATATTAAAATTGAGTCCCTGCTTCTGAAAAATACTTCCTGACTTGGTCTTCAAACCTCCATTAGCATAGAAGGTAGCCATGTCACCGCCCCAAATTATATACGGCAACTGTAAAGATC
>PAOJ01000057.1 GCA_002708005.1 Verrucomicrobiales bacterium
GATACGATGGTCACAGTGGTTGATGCCTTCAATTTTCTCAATGACTTTAATTCGTCCGACTCTTTAGTGGATCGTCGTCAGTCACGCGATGAACAGGATGACCGTTGTGTGGTGGATTTNCTGGTNGATCAGATNGAGTTTGCTGACGTCATCATTCTNAACAAAACCGATCTTGTNACCANCGAGCAACTTTCGGAGGTAACTGGAATCATCAAAGGGCTTAATTNTNANGCAGAATTGATTTATTCGNAGTTTGGAAAAGTGCCGTTGAAGAAGATACTTAATACAAAACGCTTTGACATGGAACGGGCGCAGGAAGCTCCGGGCTGGCTAAAGGAATTACGTGGCGAGCACACACCAGAAACAGAGCAATACGGCATTGCCAGCTTTGTGTATCGGGCTCGAAAACCATTTCATCCAGAGCGCTTCATGGCNGCTTTAAGTNCTGATTGGCCGGGAGTGCTTCGGAGCAAAGGTTTCTTCTGGCTTGCTACGCGAATGGATTGGGCTGGAAATTATTCGCAAGCGGGNAAGGCATGCCGCACTGAGGCTGCGGGTTTATGGTGGGCTGCAATGGATGAGCATGATTGGCCGAATGATCAGGAACAGCGTCAGGAAATCGCCGAGNTTTGGAAAANGCCTTGGGGCGATCGTAGGCAAGAGATTGTNGTNATCGGTCAGAANATTAATCAAGATGCGATCACCGCGAAATTCGATGCCTGTTTGCTGACCGACAAAGAGATGGAACTCGGACCGGAAAGATGGGTTGATTTGTTCAAGGATCCTTTTCACGAATGGCAGGAAGTAATAGATGAAGAATTACAGCACGAAGAGAATCAAAACCCGATGGANCAAAACNTGATTCGAGAACAATCATGAANTNTTACGNTTAAGAAAATNANTTTANAAATTAAAATAATTATGAATGACACTNTATTAGAGAATCAAAAGATTCNTTCTCAAACTAAGACCACTNAATTATGGCCCTGTTTGTGCGATGTGTTTCGCCTCGCTGAATTGGTATGTGNNCACTATTTATTATNAAGGCCTGCTTTTANTATTATTTTNNGAGGTGNNGNTAAACTAATAATTAATACTTGTCGNATCGTNAGANCGGATATTTGTGCAATTCTTCGTTCAAAACGTANTTTACAATTNAACACAACCAACACATCNGTATGACCTTTTCATCATCACAAAAATCAGCCGCCGTTCCCGGGCAGCGTATTGCTATCCTCTCATGTATNCATGGAAATATGGCTGCACTAGAAGCTGTATGGGACGACATTAGTAATCAAGGNGTTGATCAGATTTATTGCTTGGGCGATCTTGTNGGTTACGGCCCATTTCCGAATGAAGTAATCCGCTTCATCACAGACAATAACATTCCTACGGTACAAGGATGTTGGGATGAGGGCATCGGGATGGAGAAAGAGGACTGTGGCTGTAAATTTATCACTGAGGAGGATGCTGAGAATGGACACGCTGCTTTCGAATGGACGCGATCCGAAATCACTGAGTCAAATAGGAAATTTTTGGGAGATCTCTATTTCGGCCAAAGGGTTACAAAATCGGCCGCTGGCACCCTTCTATTAGTCCACGGTAGCCCACGCAGTACCGGTGAGTATCTTATGGAGTCCACACATGACCTCATTCTTTTTGAGCGTGCGGCTACAGGCGACTGTGATGTGTTAATCTGTGGGCACACGCATGTGCCTTTTGTTCGAGAAATCGAAGGCACACTGCGAGTNACTGCAGAGATGGGTGTGAAGGATGCCATTCAGAAGGAGCTTGGNATGGTGAAGGGCGCTGCGCCTCGTGAGGTCAGCCTTAAACCCAAATTGCTNGTCAATGCTGGTAGTGTCGGCGAACCGCGTCACGGCGGAGTCGAAGCTACCTACGTCATCTTTAACACNGAAACCAAAGCAGTGGAGATACGCGGTGTGCCCTACGATGTAGAATCGACAGTGAAAGCTTTNAAGNAATCGGGATTGCCGGAATCTTTCGCAGCTCGGCTNCAACGTGGNNAGGAACTCGCGNTAAAAAATAAAGATCTCACCTGCGCATGCTAAAACNTGGAGTCCAATCTGCTCTCACACGAGGGCTAGAACAGTGGCTCTGGTTTCTTGGGGTAGATACGCGTAATCCTGAAGGCAATCTACTAGTGCGAAACGGATTCAGNAAATTCAAGCCNCCGCTGACNAAAGGAAGTAGTCGATACCANTGCAAATGGCGCGGTAATCTTATCGATCTGCACAGTTTTTTCGTGGGCATTTATCCTGAACGTGCCGATGGCTTTATTTTCATCCGTGCACGCAACCAGTGCTTTCTTTTCACCGATGATCAACCTCCTTCTCCAGGGGATTATCCTGAAGATTGTATAATTTCAGCAGATACAGATGAATTGACGCATCGTTTTCATACTGCTGCTTCCACTTTTCTTAGCTGGCTTGAGGAATATGAGCAGTGGGTGGATTTCACCTGTGGCACCAACTACCGAACTGATTGCTACGATGCCTATCACTTGAAATGGCAGCCGCCAACCATCGGGCGTGATTGGTTTAATTGTTTTCGTCATCAACCTCATAAAACCNAGGAGCTTAAATCGGTCGNGGCATATATGAAGTTATTGGAACCTGACCCCGTCGGATAATAGAGAGAGCTTTACCCCCCTTTAAAAAGGGTTCAAAAGATGGTACTCCCGAGAAGATTCGAACTTCCGACACGCGGTTTAGGAAACCACTGCTCTATCCAACTGAGCTACGGGAGCATATAGAATTGCTTATATGGATTTTACCACTTTGCAATAGGGGCGAAAAGCTACATTGCTCATAAGGCTTGGTCAACAATGGGGCTTATTTTGACATTTCTCTTTTCACCTCATTAAGCCAATTAAACATTACAGTAGGGACTTTGGATAATTGGTTTTCGGAATTGATGGGTCCATCAAATACTACTTCTCCTTTTGAATCTATTGCTTTGAGTGATGCCTCGCCATTAGTTTCAATATAATGTAACTCGCCTTTTTTGCTGTCCTTCACACTAAAGCTTATGGATTTGCTTTGGTTAATTATTTTAGAGTCTTTTTTCTTTTTCGGAAAACTAGCTTCTTTAGAAGAAGATTTTTTAAAGGATACCTTTCTTGGTGAAATTTCAAATGTCATTGTGCAGCCAACTAACAGACCAATCATTAATGGGAATAGCATTATTTTTTTCATAGTTGTTATTCTTGTTGTGCGGTCAGATGTAGCATAATTAAAATCATATTCCAAATGGGATTGAGATGGCTCAACATTATTTAGTTTTGTTATTTGTCGTAATTCTAGCTCGACCTGAATAATTCCTTTAGGATTAATCCGTCTTTTATAGAATTCGTTATTATGGATGTCGAATATCAGAAACGTTTGTTGGATGTTTACCGTGATGGCCTTCTGAATGATACGCTTCCTTTTTGGTTTCCTCGCTGTGTTGATGAAGATCATGGCGGATTCCTTCTGGCCAGAGATCGTGATGGTAGTTTGCTCGACGATGACAAGGGTATGTGGCAGCAGTGCAGGGCTACTTGGTTATTAGCGACGCTTTACAATTCCGTAGAATCTAAAAGTGACTGGCTTAAATGGGCAAAGTCTGGATTGCGATTTATAGAGCGAAACGGCAGGGATTCTGATGGGCGGATGTGGTTTCATGTCACACGTGATGGTAAACCACTTAGAAAACGGCGCTATGTATTTACCGAGTGCTTTGGTTCGATAGCTTACGCTTCTTTGGCAAAAGCAACAGGAGATAGCGCACTTGCAGATACTAGTCGTGAATTGTTTTCTTTGGCTAAGCGGCATTTTTTTGATCCTTCTCTTGTAGCCCCAAAATTTACTGATACACGTCCAGTAAAGACCATTGGTGCCCCAATGATTCAGATAGTTACGGCACAAGAGCTGCGTTTAAACCTNGGNGATGAGTCGTTTACTGNAGATATTGATTCTGCCATAGAGGAGATACGTCAGGATTTCATGAAGCCGGACTTTGCGTGCGTTATGGAGACAGTAGCTTTGGACGGATCGATTATTGATCATTTCGAAGGACGCATGCTAAACCCCGGTCANTCNATTGAGTGCGCTTGGTTTATATTGTGGGAGGCTCGTTTGAGAGGTAATGATCCAGAGTTAATTCGAACAGGTTGTCAGATTTTAGACTGGATGTGGGCTAGGGGGTGGGACAAAAAATTTGGAGGGCTTTTATATTTTTGTGACATTCATGGTAAGCCGGTTCAGGAGTATTGGCATGATATGAAATTTTGGTGGCCGCATAACGAGGCAATAATTGCATGTCTTCTTGCTTGGTTGTTAACCGGGGAACAAAAATATGCCGATTGGCATCAAAGAGTACACGATTGGGCTTATGAACATTTTGCTGATCCAGATCACGGTGAATGGTTTGGATACTTACATCGTGACGGAAGTGTTTCCGTGCCGCTAAAGGGTAATCTATGGAAAGGACCTTTTCACTTCCCTCGAATGCAGCTTGTTTGTTGGAAACTTCTTGATGAGTCGCTTGGTAAGATAGCAAGCAGTAGATATTAATACCTGCGGCCTGAAGCGGCCCGGTCAATCATTGGCGAGGGTCTTGATCTATCTATGCCGTCTCCGTAAATATCTCTTTCCAATTGTGCCCGGCGGTTGCCATAGCGTGAGTTTAAAAGTGTTACTTTTTTGTCGTGTGCAGCTTTGGTGATTTTACCCGCTTTGTATTGCTCAGCATATTCTTCTAGTTGAGTTTTATACGATGCTTCTAGTCGGCGAAGTTCCTTGCTGCCGGAACAACCTGCGATAAATAGTGTCAGAGCAAAGAGAGTAAACCATTTCAAAGTAAATTTCATGCAGGGCGGAGGTTTTGCTTGGACAAGCTGATTGTCAAGCGATCAAGTTTGCTTAAGTGCACATGGGGCGAGGATGGCATCACTCATTCCATGAATAATTTTTTTGTCAGATGGGCAAATTGTGGCAAGTACGCCGCCAAGTGTCGTTTGGGCAGAATCCCATTCTCCGTGAACAAAATAGTAAGGGCAAAGCCGGACACGTCCTTGCATGGGTTGAGGCTTCCTGTTTTCAAAATTAAACCATTCGGAATCTGTCTGAATTGGATGATGGTAACGTTGAAGGATTCGCGGCGACTCTTTGTATCCGGCAATTGCCTGCACCACTGCTTCAGTCCATTCTTCGCGTGGAAGATCNCTGCCCAGCCAAACACCTCGTGCACCCCATGCCTGATCACTGAATCCTGAAATCTTAAGTATAAGGTTGCGTTCTTTTTGAGAAAGATCCTTGAGTTGATTCCAGTCGGTGAGATTTATGCCTGGATATGCTGCTTGGGGAGGAATTGGTTCAGGGTCTACTATCCATGTTTGAGGAAGTAGTGTCTCGAGGGTGTTTTTGAAATTATCTCCAAGTTGTTGTCTCCATACATCTGAGAGATTTCGGTTGTGGAAAAGTCCAAATGTCATCTTTTCCTCAAGGAATGTTTTTGGTGGGGCAGTGATTTTGATTTTTTGTTCAGTAGCGAGTTGAAAAATGGTTTCAGCTGCTGGTATATTTTCTAGATCAAATAATTCAAAAAAACGGTACACAGCATCACCCTCGTTGAAATTCATATAATTTTGGTCGTGTACACTACAACGATCTCCTCCAATTTGTTCTGCTATCCATTTCATTTCTGGGCGGTAGGTGGCAGATTCATCCGATACTATCATGCGGATCTTTTCTGCATTTCCAAAAATTCCGGAAAAACCATCAATCATTCCATTTGGCCCACCGATTACATTACTACCTGCATCTGAGTAGGAGCGGTTAAGCCATGCTGTTAATCCTATTCCACCTGGGACACTATCGAGCTCAGTGATTTTTAATCCTTCCTCGGTCAACAAAATATCAGGGCGTATGACTCGAGGCAGTTCATTCTTAAAAGCCCTGTGGCGTTGCAAATCTATCAATGACTTTGGTTTGCCTCGTTCGAGCCATTCAGCTGGCCATTTTGGTAATCGATCCTCGGTGCTCCACCGATAAATCATATTAGTCGCCTTATAAAACTTGAGGAGTATTCGTCCTAGCTTTTCTAGTTGCTTTACGAGCTTTTTATCAAGTTCAAAGGGTTTTGTAGCCACACGCCATTGGTAGCCGTCAAATAGCCCCTCGGCTGGCATGCTTTGCTGAATGTAGCAGGCTATTTGCTCTGAATTGGATTTTCGGGTGTCACCCATCTGGCTAAAAGAACGTGAAGCCTTGGCTGGTGTTCGGTCAAGCCTCGGTTGGTATCTTAAGAATGTAGCTGATTAGGCCAACAAGATTTTTTTTGTGAACTTGTTTCCGTGCGAACTGGACGGCAAGGTTACCCGGAAACGTTCATTATGGCTGAATCTTCACATAAATACGGGGGTAGGAGTGGTAACGGTTGGCTGTTATTATTGGTATCTACGTTTTTAGTATCCTTTATGGTGTTTTTTTTGAGGAATGATTCATCTTCGGGGGTAGCGGATGAAAAACAAGAGTTGCTTGTATACTGCGCTGCCGGTGTGAAAAAAGCCGTTGAAGAAGTTGCTGGAAAATTTGAACAAGAACTTGGTATTAAAATAGCCTTGGAATTCGCAAGTAGTGGTGTTTTGGCTAATAAACTAAAAACGGATCGAGAGTCAGGGATCGCTAGGGCAGACGTTTATATACCGGCTGATTATGTTTACACCGAAAGAGCAGCAGCTGATGGTCTTACAGCGGAATCAATGAAAGTAGCTTCTTGGAAGGTTGTATTCGCTATGAAGCCTGATTCTGGGCAATTACCAGACAATGTTGATTCTGTTTTGAATCAAAAAATGTCCATCGTTCTATGCGATCCTCTTGCAGGGGTAGGGCAAAAAACCAAAAAAATGCTGCAGAACTCTGGCCACTGGAAGTTAATTGATGCTTCCAAGACCGCTACCTTTCCAACAGTTACAGAGGCAGCGCTGGCTGTGAAGGAGAACCCAGGGACAGATGGGGCGTTTATTTGGAGTTCAGTGGCAAGGCAGTTTGGTTTGAAAGTAGTTGAACTGCCTGAGCTAGAATCTAGCAAGGCGGATATTTCAGTGGCTGTTACCTCAAGTACAGCACGCCCTTCAAAGGCATTAAAGTTTGCCCGATACTTGGCNGCCCCATCGAAGGGAGGCGAAGTGTTTGCTACGCACAATTATCAACCCATAGCTGGCGATGTATGGGCACTAAGCCCAAAATTAAATATTGATTGTGGAGGAGTTAATCGTGAGGCAATAGAGAAAACGATCAAAGAATTTCAGCAACGTGAAGGATGTACTGTTGATGTTGTTTATGCCGGTTGTGGGACACTAGTTGGCAAGATGCAGACTGGTGACCAGGGATTGCCAGATTTGTTTATGACATGTGATGCTTCATATCTTGATATGGTTCAAAAGAAAATGGGCAATCCTTTCGGGCCTGATATGAGATTATCCAGTACCCGTATTGTTATGCTTGTTGCTAAAGGAAACCCATTGGGNATTCAGTCCTTAAAGGATTTGGTAAATCCAGGTTTACGGATTGGAACTACGGATCCCAAAGCCAGTACCTTAGGAGCGATGAGTCATCAGTTAATTCGTGAGACTGGTCAATTTGCTGCAGTGAAAAAAAATATTGTGATGATGGCAGACACTGCTCACACGCTTGTTCAAACCATGGAGGCCGGGGAACAGTTAGATGTTGCGATGGTCTACGAAGCTAATATACAGCATTTAAATGATCGTTTTGAATTTGTCCCGCTGGAGAAAAAGTATGCGATTGCAGTACAGAATGTTGCGGCGAAAAAAACTACTATATATCCGAATTTGGCTAGTCGGCTAATGACAAGACTTGGATCAATAACATCACGCCGAAGATTCGAACAATTAGGTTTTCAGTGGGAGGCAGATAGCGAATGAAGGATAAAGATTCTCGGGTGTTTCGTGTTGCTTCGGACAAACCATTTTTGATTGGTTTAGGAATACTGGGAGGGAGCTATTTATTGATTATTGTCTCCATGGTTTTGGCTGATTTGTTTTTTTTAAATTATGTAGATCAGCCTGTTCTAGGTAATGAGCTGGTGAAGCAGGGGCGTCATATTGAATCTGGCGTAATCGTTCCNACCGAAAAAGGTCGGAGATACTTTTTTAGGGCTGGAAAAAATGAAAAAGGGCTGCGCCAAGCTGATGGCTCTTTACTGGGAACTGGATTATTTATTGCTGACTCAAGTGAGGTTGTTCTTGTTTCAAGTGATGAGCAAATTAAGCCGGTAACAGCTTCTTTACGCGCGGAAGTGAGGTTAAAGAATTATGCAATTACTAATAACGTGGCAACTCTAACTACTGATGAACCGCATGGATTGCTNTGGGGTGAATTCATACGCGTGAGTTCNTCNGATGAGGTTGGTTGGGATGGCATTCGGGAAATCACCGAAACTACTTCTGATCAACTTTCTTTTATGGTTGATGAAGGGGCGAGTTTGGCTGGCTCAATTCTTCTTTCTAAGCCAAATCCNTTGGTGCAGGCGATGCGGAGTCGAGATATTCGTTTTTCAATAAAGCTGAGCCTAATAAGTTGTACGCTAACAACTTTATTTTCACTTTGGATTGCAGTGCCAATTGGATATGTCATGAGCCGTTTTCAGTTTCGAGGAAAGGCTTTAATTGACACACTTCTAGATATTCCGATTGTCTTACCGCCTTTAGTTGTGGGATTAAGCTTATTGATTCTTTTTCGCTATATGCCCGATTGGTTGAGTGATGCTGTTGTGTATAAATGGCCTGCTGTGGTATTAGCACAATTCATGGTTGCTTGTGCCTTTGCGGTGCGCACGATGCGAGTGACATTTGATCAAATTCCGCAGCGATTTGAGCAAGTGGCACTTACACTAGGTTGTAATCGAAAAAAAGCATTTTGGAGGGTGATTATGCCACAGGCCAAGGGTGGTTTGCTTGCTGCTGGTACTTTGGCTTGGGCAAGAGCTTTGGGAGAGTTCGGTCCGATTTTGGTATTTGCAGGAGCGACTCGGCAAAAAACCGAGGTGTTGCCTACTAGTGCTTTTTTAGAGCTGCAAGCTGGTCGCACTGAAGGAATGTTGGCTGTTTCTTTGATTATGATTGCGGCGGCAGCTGTTGTTTTTATTGTGGCTAGAACTTTGGGAATGAAGAGAATCTTCGCATGATACGTCTGGCGGATATTACTATAAAACAGGGAGACTTTAAACTTTCTGGAATTGAATTGGAGTTATTTTCTGGGCAATACGGTGTGCTGATGGGGCGAAGCGGTTGCGGTAAGACCACACTGCTAGAGGCAATTTGCGGATTNAGAAAAATTGACCAAGGTAAAATTATTCTTGGTGATCGTGATGTNACAAAATTGCCACCTGCCGAGCGTGGAGTTGGCTATGTGCCTCAGGATAGAGCTCTTTTCCCGACACAACCAGTTCGTGAGCAACTTGCTTTTGCTCTAGTTTTACGTTCGCTTGGCCAAGCCGAAATTTCGCGGCGAGTTGAGGAGTTGGCAGAACTACTTGGCTTGGGTGAGTTACTTGATCGNTTGCCTGATAAACTTAGTGGAGGCGAAGCNCAACGAGTTGCACTTGGGCGTGCATTAGCGCATAAGCCGTCGGTACTTTGTCTAGACGAACCGCTGAGTGCTCTAGATGAGGAGCTTCATGATGAGATGTGTAAGTTGCTTGAGCATGTGAACGGTCAGACTGGCGTTACGGTTTTGCATATTACTCATAGTCCTAGTGAAGCAAAACGATTGGGAGGCAGACACTATCAATTAGTCGATGGTAAAATACATTACGATGCCTGAGGCTATTACATTGCCAGAATTAACTGATTTTGAAAGAGAGGTCTACTCTTGGCAAACCACAGTATCTGGTTTCGGGGAAGAAGGCCAACGACGCCTAAAGGGGGCTACAGTGATGGTAAGTCGAATTGGCGGGCTAGGTGGTCTTGTTGCTTTTGAATTGGCAGCGGCAGGGATAGGGCGGTTAATTCTGGCCCATGGAGGTAATCTTAAGCCGAGTGATTTAAACCGACAGTTGCTGATGCGGCATGATGCAATTGGTCAAGTGCGCATTGATACTGCAGTGGAAATGCTTAAAGGGCTTAATCCGAGAATTGAGATTGTTGCAGTACCGGAAAATGTCAGTGAATCTAATGCCTCCGAATTGGTTGCTAAGTCTGATCTTGTGGTTGATTGCGCTCCCTTGTTTGANGAAAGATATGCCATGAATGATGCTTGTGTTCGCTTGTCTAAGCCAATGGTCGAGTGCGCGATGTTTGAGACAGAAGCACATATTACTAGCTTTGCCCCNGGNAAGACGGGTTGTTTGAGATGCTTGTATCCAGAAAAACCGTATGATTGGAAGAGACGCTTTCCTGTGATTGGTGCAGTTTCTGGAATGGTTGGTTGCTTGGGGGCAATGGAGGCTATTAAAATTCTCACTGGTTTGGGAGAGCCNCTCTATAAACGTTTGCTTAATTGTGATCTTCGATCGATGTCNTTTCATTCGGTAAAGTTAAAACCGAGCAAGGATTGTCAGTTATGTAGCGGAACAGCAAAATATTGATATTTTAGCAATTATTGATATTTTTTTTTGTGAAAATCGTAGCTATTTCATCGAATCATAATCATAATTCTTTAGTGCAGGAAATGAAACCTAAAGTATTAATTTCAAGAACATCCGCATTCACGCTTATTGAGCTATTGGTTGTGATTGCTATCATTGCTATTCTAGCTTCTTTGTTGTTGCCGGCCTTAGCTAGTGCAAAGGAAAGTGGTCGTTCTATTAAATGCCTAAGTAATATGCGGCAAGTAGCGTTAGGGATTTATAACTATAAGGATGATAACGATGATCATCTTCCTTTCGCTGGCTCCACAGATCGTAACTGGCATGAGGATTGGGTTTGGGGCGGGCCAGGGGATGCTGTAAAGGATCGTCGAAAAAATTGGGCAAAGTATGATCGCAATGTTGCCTTTCATGCTGAGGCTGGATCGGTATTTCCTTATGTGACCGGTCAGGATATTATTCGAAACGGTCGACAGCCTGATACCCGAAACAAAACTATTTATGGCGTTTATCGTTGTCCAAGCACTGGTGAGATTGGCCGTGCATTGCGTGTGAATTTCAGCATGACAAGTTTCTTAAATGGCATCACAGGAAAGGCCAATCCGGGAGTCAATTTTTCTGCTGTGAAAAGCCCTTCTGATAAGTTTCTTTTAATCAATGAAGACCCTCATTCAATGCGTAATGCCAGTTTTCATCCAGGTGGCACTGCATTTGGTGGAGGTAACGGTGTTAGTGCTGTAGGGGGGAGACTTCATGTTATGCATAAAACTGGAATTAACGTAGCTTATTTTGATGGGCATGCTTCCAGTATCAAACAAGATCAAATTATGAAAATTCAACGTGATTCTTTTTTGATTCAGAAACATTTTGATCCTTTTAAGTAATAGTCGCCAATGATTTAAATTTATGACAAAAGAACCGGTATCAAACCGGTTCTTTTTCTTTAAGTTCACAAAATTAAAGATATGAAAAATACAGCATGTTCAAAATTTAAGACTAAAGCTCGAATATTAAATTCAATTTATGAAAGTCGATTATTCGCACTAATTCTATCTTTCTTTTTAGGGAGCGTAGGCGCATTTGCTCAGGAGGCAAAAGAGACNGGGATGTCTGATCAGATTGACGCTATTGTGGGTAAATTTGTTGGTTGGATTGCTTCAGTCTTTTTCTTTCCGGTCTATGAATCTAGTGAGGGTGCTACTGTGCCATTAGTTGTGGCATGGCTAGTTGTTGGGGCGACTTATTTCACTATTCGCATGGGGTTCATAAATTTTCGTGGATTTAAACATGCTATCGATGTGGTACGTGGTAAGTATAATAGTAAGGATGCGGAGGGGGAAGTTAGTCATTTTCAGGCTTTATCTTCTGCGCTTTCTGCAACGGTAGGTTTGGGGAATATTGCTGGTGTCGCCATTGCAGTGAGTCTTGGCGGTCCAGGTGCGATTTTTTGGATGATCGTTGCAGGGTTTCTTGGAATGTCATCTAAATTTACTGAGTGTACACTCGGGCAGAAATACCGTCTTACCCGTCCGGATGGTAGAGTGATGGGAGGTGCGATGTATTATTTACAGAATGGTTTAGCTGAGTTTGGAGAGCGTACTGGTATAAGTATAATGAAACCTTTTGGTAAGCTTTTAGCAGTTTCTTTTGTGGTTTTATGTATCGGGGGATCATTCGGGGGAGGTAACACTTTTCAGGTCAATCAATCGCTTAATGCTGTTCAAGAATCAATTCCGTGGCTTGGTGAGCATCGGTGGGTATTTGGCTTAATAATGGCAGCACTCACAGGTCTGGTTATAATTGGTGGTATAAAGCGTATTGCTCAGACAGCAGAAAAAATTGTACCCACAATGTGTGGGGTTTATATGTTAGCGTGTATAGTAGTTCTACTAAAACACGCCGGAGATATTCCGGATGCATTTGGAACAATTTTTGAGAGTGCTTTTAATCCTGGTGCGGCATGGGGTGGATTTATCGGAGTACTGGTTCAGGGATTTAAGCGGGCGGCATTTTCAAATGAGGCTGGTGTAGGTTCGGCGGCAATTGCTCATTCGGCAGCTAAGACCAAAGAGCCGGTTAGAGAGGGAATTGTAGCGTTGTTGGAGCCATTCATTGACACNATTATTGTTTGTACTATGACAGGATTGGTAATCGTGATTACTGGTCATTATGCTGGTGGTTCCTCGGCCGAAGTCGCTGAGCCTTTTGCAGCGGTTAACAATGGAGCAGGGTTGACATCCACNGTATTTGCNTCTGANATTTCTTGGTTTCCCCATGTTCTTTCTGCGGCGGTGGTTTTGTTTGCGTTTAGTACAATGATTTCCTGGTCATATTATGGTGAGCGTTGTTGGGCTTGGTTGTTTGGGGATGGTTCTTCAATGGTTTATCGTGTTCTCTTTTTAATAATGGTTTTTCTTGGATCAATTATTACTTCAACCAATGTTCTAGATTTTGGTGACTTAATGATTCTTGGGATGGCATTTCCAAATGTACTTGGCCTTTACTTTCTTTCGGGTGATGTGAAAAAGGATCTGGATGCTTACATGAAAAAGCTCAAAAACGGCGATTTTGATTCTGAAAAAATCACTTAATCGTTTTGCTGTATCCAAATGGTTATTCGGCAAAAACAGTCTCTCGACGTGGTGGTCGTTGGGAGTTCAAACACAGATCTAGTCATTAAATCAGCTAGGTTGCCCAAGCCGGGTATGACTGAATTAGGAGGGAGTTATCAAGTTGTTTCCGGAGGGAAAGGGGCTAATCAAGCTGTTGCGGCGGCACGAACTGGTTCGCGAGTCGTTTTTGTAGCAAATATCGGGCGCGACGATTTTGGTGATGATGCTATGGCTCAGTTAGAGAGGGAAGGGATAAGCACACGCTTTGTTGTTCGAGACCGTAGTGCTCCAAGTGGTGTTGCTTTAATTATGGTTGGGGATAAAGGTCGCAATCTTATTAGTGTGGCGGCCAGCTCTAACGATTGTTTGTCTATAGAACATATTGAAAGGGCTAAATCTGCATTTGNAAATGCCAAGTATTGCTTGATTCAACTGGAGATACCTCAGCCTACAGTTCGGGCAGCACTTAGTTTGAGTAAGAGTCAAGGAGTGTTTAATATCCTTGATCCANCGCCCTGTCGCCGTTTATCTAAATCATTATTACGACTTGTTGATATTATTACGCCAAACGAATTTGAGTTGGCTGAGCTGACTGATATGCCGGTTAAAACTAAACGTAATATTGAATGTGCTGGTGAGAAGTTGCTCCAAACTGGTGTTGGAGAAGTGATAGTTACCTGTGGGGAAAGAGGCGTGTGTCATTTGTCTGGTGATGGANCTGATTGGTTTTNTGCTCCTAAAGTGAAGGCAATAGACACAGTTGGTGCCGGCGATTGTTTCAACGGCTCATTAGCATCCGCATTATCTCGCGATTTGGGTATGGATGAGGCTATTAGGTTTGCTGTTTTAACTTCGGCTAGTGCCGTCACTATACGCGGTGTTCAGCCGTCATTTCCTGAATTAAAACCAAGAAATTGCTATTAATTCTTTCGCCATTTAATATCTNTATGAAGAATTACTGTTTNCAGTTTAACTAGTTTTGAAACTTTTTCCTGTCATCAGCAGAGAGCTCCTNGTTGCGTCCCGCCGTTTGGGGACGTACACCTCACGTTTCTCCATTGCACTGCTAGTTTTTTTTGTGATCGCCTACACTTTAATCTTTGTTGTTGTTGCAGATGGATATCCGTTGCACCGAGCGGGTAGTGATATGTTTTTTGTTGTGTCTGGTATAATGATTTTTCTATGTAATATAGCTGGGATATATCTGACGGCAGATTGTTTAAGTGAGGAAAAGCGAAATGGNACATTNGGGCTTTTGTTCCTTACAAATTTNCGAGGCTACGAAGTAGTATTAGGTAAAATGAGTGTGGGGACTATTCATGCTGTGCTTGGTTTGCTGGCTGCTGTTCCNATGTTAGTGGTGCCAGTATTGATGGGAGGGGTTGATCCTATGTTGGTGGTTAGAATGGCTGTGGTATTGTTTGCTACTCTATTTCTTTCNCTTTCTGTTGGTATAGCATGTTCGGCAATTTTTAAGTCTTCGAAGGCAGCCATAGTTATGGCTCTTGGTATNATNATTTTTCTAAATTTTGGTGCAGTTCTCGTGTACGAGTTCTTATATGAGATATTTGGNAGGGAAATTGTAAGTGGCATAAGTGAGNTCTATAGTCTTTTTAGCACTGGCAATATTTATTTACTNGNAATCGATGGGGGACTTGGTTTGGGAGGCCGAGCTGATGTTGAGTGGAATGNNTCAATGGTATTCNTAATTGGNTTTTCGATTTTTTNGATTCTGTTCGCNATNTGGAAAACAGCTCGNACNTGGCAGGACCAACCAGNNAAAACTNTAANGGATATGGTTCTANAAANGANNTCTAANAATATANATCGAAGATCTAGAGTNTTAGATAAAAATCCNCTGCATTGGTTGGCAGCTCGAAAGAANTTTGGACCTGGGNTTGTATGGTTAGGATNNNTTATTGTTTTCNCATTTATGATGATTGTGACTAATGGNTTTCAGTATTTGTTNGGATTANNTANNTNTACAT
>PAOJ01000058.1 GCA_002708005.1 Verrucomicrobiales bacterium
GGTTGAAGTAAATTCTACGAATAAGGTTGGTGCTACTCCGCTTCATTACTCAGTGAGGAATGGGGATGAGGATATTACTAAATTGCTTTTGAAAAACGGGGCAGAAAAAAATATTTTGGATTTTCAGGGTAATTCGGTGTTAGATGTGGTTAAGTCTATGCTCAGCCAAGACTCTTTGAGTGATTCAATGGGTAATGTGATCTCAATGAATAGTGTTTTAAATATTGAAAAAATTCTTAAACAGTAAAATGAAAACGACAAAAAAACTTAATCTTAATGAAGGGTTTACTTTAATAGAGCTTCTGGTCGTAATTGCTATAATAGCTATATTGGCTGCAATGCTGTTGCCTGCTTTAGCGGGTGCTAAGGAAAAAGGTAAGCAGGCTTTTTGTACCAATAGTCTTAAGCAAATCGATTTGGCATTCAGAATGTATGAGGATGATAATGATGGATTTATGCATCATACTCCTGCTGGGAGTCCTCCTAATCATGGTAAATGGTATATGAATCCAAGAATGAAGGCTGCTCGTAAATTGATTGCAGACCCAAATAGCGGCGAAGCTTATTGGGGGCTGGCTTATTATGAATATGTTGGAAGATCTATATCTCTCTTTCGGTGTCCCGCGGCTAAGACTTCTGATGAGTGGAGAGAGGATGGTATAAAGTATGGGGCAAGCTTTTGGGTTGATGCTTCTTACGGAATGAATGGACGATTTTTTAGTGCGGTTCAAAAAAGAGGAACAAATGGTTATCGGCCAAGAAGGCGTACTGAACTAATGGATCCAAATCAGACGATAATAGTTCAGGATGCTGGTGAACAAAAAATGGATGGAGGTCCTAGTGATACGCTTGCAGCTAATGGAGCAGCTGAAAATCTAACTCAGTGGAAGTATAGTCTTGCTCCGCTTTATCCCGATGTTGATTGGGTGTCAGAATGGTTTAGGCATGGTAGCGGCAAACCTTATGGTGCTTCTTGTCAAACTTTATGGGCTGATGGTCATGTCAGTCCGATTAAATATACAAAGGATTGCGGTAAAAGTGCTCTGCAGGGTGGAGGANGGGATTATATGACTAGTATACATTGGTATACTGGTTTGCCTTTATAGTTTGGATTTCAACANTTTAATNTAAAGGCTTTTTCTTACTTATCAGTTGTACACAAATGTGTAAGCTGAATTGTGTTTTCATTTAGNAGGAAATTATTTTGTCTACTATTTCATTAAATCAAAAAAATTATACGTTACCCAGTATTCCCATAGTTGTGATTTGTGCTGATGGTTGGGCTAATGAATATATTAGTCTAGGGTTTGCGCACGGTGAATTACCTAATTTAGCTAGATTAGCGTCTGATGGGTATTATGGATTGGCTCGAGGAGCTCTCCCGTCTTTTACTAATGTAAATAATTGCTCAATAGTAACTGGGACACCCCCATCTGAAACGGGAATTGGGGGTAATTATATTATTGATCCCGAAAGTGGTGAAGAATTGATGACTAATTCATCACGTTTCTTGCGTAATGATACTATTCTAGCTGCTGCTTCGCAGGCCGGACGNAAGGTTGCGATGGTGACAGCCAAAGATAAGCTTCGTGAGCTCCTTTCTAAAGGTATGGATGGTATATCAATTTCTGCTGAAAAAGCTGATGAGGTNAGTCTAGAATTAAATGGTATTGATAATATTGAATCTCTTGTTGGGNCAAAGCCTGTAATTTATTCAGCTGAAGCTAGTCTTTATGTATTANGAACAGGTGTGGAACTATTAGCTTCTGGGCGTGCTGACTTTTTATATTTATCACTTACTGATTATATGCAGCACAAGTATGCTCCTGAAGCTNCAGAATCGCGCGAGTTCTATCGTTTGATTGATGTAGAANTTGGAAAGTTACTTGATCATAATGCTGTTGTTGGTGTTACTGCCGATCATGGAATGAATGCCAAGTGTAATAGTGAAGGGGAACCTAATGTTATTTTTCTTGAAACGGATTTGGTTCAAGAATTTGGTGATGGTATTCGTGTAATATGTCCGATCACTGACCCTTATGTTGTGCATCATGGTGCGCTTGGCTCTGCGGTGACAGTTTATTTGCCAGATGGTATGGATGCTCAAAAAGTTGCTGACTGGATTGCTGCACTTGATGGAGTTGCGGAGGTGTATTCCAAGGNTGCCGCAATAAATAAGCTCGAATTGCCTGGTGATCGAATTGGAGATTTATTTGTTCTCTCAGAACGNGATTGGGTTATTGGGCGCACACCTGAGCATCATGATCTTGGCAAACTTGAAGGAACGCTTCGTTCACATGGTGGTCGTTATGAGGAAATGGTGCCTTTTCTCATTTCAAAACCGCTTAATAATAAGTATGCGGCTTTAGCCAAAGGTGATCCACGTAATTTTGATATATTTGATTTTGTATGTAATGGGATTAAATCATGAGTCAAGTGTTGATATTACTAAGTCACTTCCACTTGCCTGGTCGAGTTATATAGCAGGTCAACCAGTAAAGTCGGATGATATGCTAGAGGTTCGCTATCCCTGGGATGGATCGCTTACTGGGACTCTATCAAAGATCAATTCCGAGCAACTTGAGCAGGCCATTCAAGCTGCGTTAGATAATAAAGAGATGCCAACTAAAAATGAGCGATATGAAATACTCATGCGTGCTCGTGATTTGTTGGCTATGCATGCAGATGAGTTTGCTAATTTAATTAGACTTGAGGCGGGCCTATGCATGCGTGAGACGCGCTATGAGGTTGGTCGAGCACAAGAGGTTTTTAAGTTTGCAGCTGCAGAGGCATTGCGAGATGACGAGAGTATTTTTTCCTGTGATGCTGCTAAAAATGGACCCGCTAGAAAAATTTTTACATTACGAGAACCATTGAGTTTGGTGGTTGCAATTACGCCATTTAATCATCCTTTAAATCAGGTTGCCCATAAATTAGCTCCCGCCATAGCGGCGGGGGTTCCGGTGTTGTTAAAACCTTCAAGCAAGACGCCATTGACAGCAATACGTCTTACCGAATTGCTNTATGAAGCTGGGCTTCCAAAGCCAATGCTTAGTACTTTTGTTGGTGATCGTAAAACGATAACAGAGGCGCTTGTAAAAGATTCACGTGTTGATTTGGTTACTTTTACTGGAGGGACTGAGCCAGGTAAACATCTCACTAATATAGCCGGGTATAAGAAGCTTTGTCTGGAATTAGGCGGTAATGCCCCATTAATAATTCTTCGGGATGCTGATCTTGATTTAGCTGCNATTTTGGCNACCGAAGGATCATTTCGTAATTCTGGTCAGCGTTGTACTGCTGTTAANAGAATCTTAGTTGAGGAGGAAGTGCTAGAACAGTTTACGACTAAATTTTTGAATAAGGCTTCTNAATTTAAGGTTGGTGACCCTGCCGATGAAGGAACCCTTATGGGAACTGTTATTGATGAGTCTGCTGCCATTGAGCTTGAACAGCGTGTAATNAAGGCAGTCGATTCAGGGGCTAAAGTNCTATTAGGTGGTAATAGAAAAGGTGCGCAGCTAGAGCCNACNATTATCGCTAATGTGCCACGNGATGCTGAGATGGTATGTGANGANTCTTTCGGGCCGNTGGCGCCNATAATGTCGGTTCGTGATATTGATGATGCTATTGCGTTGGCAAATTCTTCTGCATTTGGACTTTCATCTGGAGTCGTTACAAATGATATGGCAGCCGCGATCAAGGTGGTTAAGGAATTNAAAACAGGAGCNGTTAATGTNAATCAAGTNCCTGGTTTTCGAATGGAATGTTCTCCTTTCGGAGGGGTCAAGGATTCAGGTTTGGGCATTAAAGAAGGAGTTATAGAAGCAATGAAGTTTATGACAACTACCAAGACCTTTTCTTTGCCATGGTAAAAGAGAGAGACACTCAGTATCTGTTGTTGACTCCTGGTCCGCTTACTACGACCAGAACAGTTCGTGNTGCGATGATGCAAGAATTCTCAACCTGGGATGTTGATTATAACAGTATTGTTGAGTCTATTCGCACTAGTCTAGTTCGTCTTGCTGTTCGAGATGACATCAACCTTAGTTCCTTTACATCGGTACTTATGCCTGGGAGTGGAACTTTTGCAGTAGAGTCTGTAATAGGTTCAGTAATTCCTCCCGACGGTAAGATTCTTGTTCTTAATAATGGAGCTTATGGTGCAAGAATTTCGACTATATCTCGAATGCTTGGAATTGAAACTGTCGAGCTAGCCCAGATAGAGACTGAACTGACTAATCTTAATGAAGTTGAGAAAATTCTAGTTGAAGATACAACTATTTCTCACGTAGCGATGGTTCATTGCGAGACAACCACAGGAATGCTTAATCCTGCAGAAGCTGTTGGGGAAATTGTACGTCGTCTAGGTCGTATATATATACTTGATGCGATGTCTTCGTTTGGGGGGCTTCCAATAAGCATGGAGTCTACGGGTGCTCATTATCTGATCTCTTCTGCGAACAAATGTGTACAGGGTGTTCCTGGGTTTGGCTTTGTTATTGCCGATCGNGCTGAACTTNAAGTTACCAAAGGATTGGCTCGTTCACACAGCCTCGATCTTTATGATCAATGGCAGGAGATGGAAGCGAAGGGAGGGAAATGGAGGTTTACTTCGCCTACTCATGTAGTGAATGCATTTGCCTGTGCATTAAAGGAACTCGATGAGGAAGGCGGTGTGCAACAGAGGTATAGACGCTATTTGGTTAATCAAAAGTCATTAGTCGAAGGGATGCGCTCCCTAGGCTTTAAAACCTTAATTAATGATGAATTTCAATCGCCAATTATTACTTCGTTTCATTGCCCGGATTTTGCAGGTTTTGATTTTCAAAATTTTTATAATGCGCTGAAAGAGTGCGGCTTTGTAATTTATCCTGGTAAAGTATCAAATGCAGATTGCTTTAGAATAGGTACGATAGGAGATGTTCATAAAGAGGACATTATAGAATTGTTAAAGAAAATCGAAAAAGTGATGGTTGGTTTAAAAGCTCGATAAAAACTTAATTTATCAATTTATGGCAGAGGCAAAACCACTAAGATTTTTAATTATTGATGGTTATACAAAAGAAGCTCGTGACCAATTACAGTCAGGTGGAGCAAGTTTGGCGGCTGATTTATACAAGAAGATGCTTCTTAAATGTTCACCAGTCCCTACTCAGTGTGACATTATTTTTCCTGCTGATCCCGGTGTTAATCTGCCTTCAGGTGAAGCGATTCAAAATTATCATGGTATTGCCTGGACTGGATGTAGTTCCTGTATTTATTCGGGAAAACCGGATGTAGAGATTCAAATTGAATTTGCGAGAGAATGTTTTCGTTATGGGATTCCTGCCTTTGGAAGCTGTTGGGCAGCTCAAATTGCAGTAGTAGCTGCTGGGGGTAAAGTGGAATTAAACCCTAAGGGTAGAGAAATGGGCATTGCTCGGGATATCCAATTAACAAGTGAGGGATCGAGTCATCCTTTGTATATTGGAAAACAAGAAATTTTTGATGCATTTACCAGTCATGATGACGAGATCACAGTTTTACCTGATGGAGGAACACGGCTTTCAGGTAATGAGTTTACTTCAGTGCAGTCAGTTGCGGTAAGTTATAAAAATTCAGAATTCTGGGCTGTGCAGTATCATCCAGAATATGATCTTCACGAAATGGCAAGATTGATGTTTTGTCGTATGGAAAAATTAATTAAACTTAATTTTTTTAAGAGTGAGCATGAAGGTTTAGCCTATATTGATCAATTAGAGCTATTGCACAATGAACCTTCTAGAGCNGATATTGCATCTGAGCTTAAGGTTAAACCTGATATCTCAGATGATTCAATTAGAACAATTGAAGTTAAAAATTGGATTAATCATCTTGTGTTACCAAGTATCAGCAACTAACACTCTTTCAACCCTATAAAAAAGTTATCAGGCGTGTTATGTTCAAAACTAAAAATTCTCTAAGGATTAATGGGAGGGTTTTTTTTGTTTTACTCATCTTTTTGTCTGCTTTTTCAACTTTCTTCTATTGGAAATATTTATCCAAAAAAGATTTAGATCGGCGTAATCTCAACTCTAAGATTCCTAATAAGGAACAAACAAAAGGNTATATATCTTCAGATAATTGTAAGTCATGTCATCCATCTGAATATGCAAGTTGGTATGGAACTTATCACCGAACCATGACGCAGGTTGCAGGGAGCCATTCGGTCATGGGTAGGTTTGATGGCTCAGAAATAGATTCCAGAGGATTAAAATATAAGATCTTCAAAAAAAATGATCAATATTGGGCAAAAGTTCCAGATCCTGAGATTGTCATGAAGGCTGTTGAAACTGGNAGAAGAATCAATGATTATACATATCAGATTAGGACAAATGATATTCTTGCTATGCTTGACCTGAGGTCTGTCCCTCGAGTTGAAAAAAGGGTAGTCATGACAACGGGATCTCACCATTACCAAACATATTGGATTGATGGATCTGTATCAAATCAGNTNGAACAAATTAATGAATCAAAATATGGAAATCTATTACAGACATTGCCGTTAGTATATTTGCCCAAAGAGGATAAGTGGATACCAAGAGAAGATGCCTTTATGAGGGCTCCATCTAGTAAGCGAATGATTTCACAGTGGAATCATCATTGTATTAAGTGTCATAGCACAAATGGTAACCCTGGACTTAGGGGGAGTAATAAGTTTGAAACGGAAGTAGCTGAATTGGGTATTTCTTGTGAATCATGTCACGGAGGGGCTGAAGAGCATGTAAAACATTATCAATCCCCAATAGCTAGGTATGCTAAACATTTTGGAGATAAATCGACAACTGCTGAACACATAAAAAACCCAGCTAAACTTAATCATAAACTTTCCAGCCAAATATGTGGTCAGTGTCATGGGGTTTATATTTATAAAGATGCAGAAGTCGGGATGGAGTATGCTCGGAATGGGCCGATGTATAGGCCAGGTGATAATATCCACGATTATAGATACTATATTCAACATCCAGGTTCTACGGGCAGTAAAGTCAACCTAGATGAGCTAAAGAAAAATAAGGAGTTCTTTCAAGAGAGGTGGTGGGACGATGGGACTATATTAGCCGGTGGTCGAGAGTTCACGGCTATGCGGGTTAGCGCATGCTACACTAATAAAAAAGAAGGGATTAAGAATATTTCATGTTTAGATTGTCATTCTATGCACCATAGTGACCCAAAAGATCAGCTAAGGCAGGACCTGACAGGTAATCAGTCATGTATTCAATGTCATAAAGATGATAAGTATACTACGAATATAGAATTACATACGCATCATGAAGTAGATTCTTCTGGTAGTAGCTGTGTCAATTGTCATATGCCTCATACCAGCTATGCTTTACTTGGAGCTTTAAGGAGTCATCAAATACAATCACCTTCTGCATTAAGAAGTATAGAGCATGGTGTTCCAAATGCGTGCAATCTCTGCCACTTAGACAAAACTTTAGAATGGACTCAGAATCAGTTAAGTGAGAAGTATAATCATAGGTTATTTCCACTTACAAATGATCAGAAAAATATTTCTGCATGGATCCTTTGGTTGTTGAAGGGTCATGCTGCTCAACGTGCAATAGCGGCTTGGCACGGTGGATGGGAGCCTGCAAAGATTGCATCTGGAAATANTTGGCTGCCTCCTTATCTTATAAAGCTTTTGAATGATCCTTATGGTGTAGTGCGTTACATCGCTTATAAAAGCTTAAAATCCCAAGAGTCATACGCCAATTTTGAGTACGATTATTTGTCTAGAAGTAGTGAGCTTGATAGTAAATCAAATGAGGCAATGAAACTGTGGTTGAATGAAAAGAGAGAGCCATCAAATATAAGAATTAGACAAGAAATTTTGATTCTTGAAGACGGTGGGATTGATAAGGAAGAAGTAAATCGATTGTTAAGTAAAAGAAACAATCGTCCGGTTAATATAAAGGAGTAGTTTTAAAATCGTTTTTTTCAAAACTTGACATTCGATTGTGAAATGAATAACCAAAATCCATTTAATATTATGAATAATGATCTAAGCCTCCTTTAGTTTAGTTTTCTAATTTCACTGAATATTTGCCGTAAAATGACTCAAGCCAATCAATATAATGTTAAGCCCAAAACAGGGGGAAGAATGCCTGTAGTGGGCGTTCGCGTTCCTTCTTGGGCTTCTTTTACAAGGCCTATATTTCGTGGAATTGTTGATTTCATTCGGAACAATGAGCAATGGCAAATACAGACTCTTGTCGATTCCACTAATGAAATGGCCCCCGTTTTGATTGATGAGAATTGGAGAGGAGATGGTTTGATATTGTTTAGATTCTCAGAAGAAGAAGCCAAAATTTTTAAGCAATGTAAAATACCAGTTGTCAACTTAAGTGCTGAATGTCTTGGAAAAGGATTTCCTACTGTGATTCCAAATAATTTTGAAATAGGAAAGCAAGCTGCCCAGCATATGCTCACGCTTGGATTGAAGAATTTTTCTTATTGGGGAGATCCTTCTCGTAATTATTCTATTGAAAGAGGGGCGGCTTTTGAACAGCAAATAAACTCAGCGGGGTTTGATTGTATTAAAGTACAGATTGAGCCAGATCATCTTCCGTGGGATGACCGGTGGGTAAAAATGTATGAGCGTATTGTNNAAGAGCTTAATCGACTTCCTAAGCCAGTGGGGATTTTTGCTAAAGATGATATGCTTGGTAGTAATATTATACGTATTTGCAATGAAGTTGGTATTTTAGTTCCAGAAGAAGTCGCCGTAATGGGTACCAATGCTGATGAAGTATTCTGTCAAATATCAACTCCACCATTATCTAGCGTGGCATATCCTGGAGAAAGTGTAGGATATGAAGCAGCTCGCCTTCTTTCTAAAATGATGAATGGTCAGTATATTAAAAATGATCATTTAGTTACTATGCCTATTCGCGATATAGTAGCTCGAGAATCCACCAACACTTTTGCCATTGATGATCTTGTAGTAACTCAAGCGGTACAATATATTCGAGCTGTTGCTCCTGTTTATCCTATACACGTGTCGGAAGTGGCGGCTAGAAGTTCGCTTTCTCTTTCAGGCTTTAACAAGCACTTTGTTCAACTGATGGGGCATACTCCAAAGGAGGAAATTAAGCGTGTAAGGTTGGCAAAGCTGCAGACTTTACTGAAGAACTCTAATGAAAAGATAAGTCATATTGCTATGGATATGAAATTTGGAAGTCCGGAGGAACTTTCTCGATTTTTCAAAAGAGAAACTGGTATGGTGCCCAAGGAATATCGTTCGCGATATCAAAATGTAAATTCATTATGAATCTTTNAGGCAAACTTAATGTCTGTTGATAATACAGAAGGAGATTTTAACTCCACTCCCTTGCGCCACAAGTGGCAAGATCAGAACATTGATTCAACTGTAAGAGAAACATTGTCTAGAGATGANAAATGTTTTCTACATCAATCTCTTTCCACACCGTGTCTGACAGAGATAGTTAAATGTGAGGGTTCTTACCTAATTGATGCATCGGGGCGAAAATATTTAGATTTTCACGGGAACAGTTTACATCAAATTGGTTATTCACATCCAAAAATTATAGATGCCATTAAATTGCAGTTGGATGAATTATCGTTTTGCCCAAGGCGTTTTACAAATAAGCCGGCTATAGANNTAGCGGAGAAACTTGGCAAATTTGCCCCAGGTGAACTAAANAAGGTCTTATTTGCTCCAGGTGGAACATCTGCTATTGGAATGGCAATGAAGCTTGCTCGTTATGCTACTGGAAGGCACAAGACAATTTCTATGTGGGGTACTTTTCATGGCGCTTCCCTTGATGCAATATCTATCGGAGGGGAGTCTTTATTTAGAGATGATTTAGGNCCTTTGTTGCCCGGTTGTTTTCATGTGCCTTGGCCTAAAAAAACTGCAGATGCAGATGAGATAGAAAAGATAATGGAAAAGGAGGGTGATATTGGCGCAATAATTTCGGAGCCAATGAGATGTACTACAGTCGAAAAGCCTGAGGATGGTTACTGGTTGCGTTTGAGAGAGTTGTGTGATCGTTTTGGTGCACTTTTAATTTTAGATGAAATTCCTTTAGCTTTTGGGAGAACTGGCAAAATGTTTTGCTGCGAGCATAGTGGGGTGATTCCTGATATTTTGGTAGTAGGTAAAGGACTTGGTGGTGGTATTTTTCCTATGGCTTCAATAATAGCGAAAAATAATCTCGATATAGCTCAATTGAAAGCTATAGGCCACTATACGCATGAAAAGTCGCCTGTTGGGGCAGCGGCAGCTCTAGCCATGTTTGATGTTATTGAATCTGAAAAACTGATTGATAGATCTGCGAGTCTTGGTCGAAAAACAAAAATGGAATTAGAGAGGTTGTTTAGTGATTTATCAATTGTGAAAGAGATTCGTGGGCTCGGACTTGCTTTGGCGATTGAGATTACACGCCCAGATATATCAGAGTTTATTTTATATGAATGTCTTTCTAATGGATTAAGTTTCAAGGTTTCAAATGGTAATGTGCTGACATTGACTCCGCCTTTGACTATAACAGATCAGGAAATGGATAAAGCAGTTTGTATTATTAAAGCTGCATTTCAAAAAGCTCAGTCATTGTAATGAGAGATCATGAGTTCAAATCATCCCATCTGTCATGGTTGCTTGTTTTTAGTTTTGTAATACTTTTTATTCTGGCTGTTCCTTGGTACTGGGGTGAGGGAGGGGATAAACCATTAATATTCGGTATGCCTTTATGGGTGGGTGTTAGCACGTTTATTTCTTTTTTGATTTCCTGTTTGACTGCTTGGGTGGCATTTCGGACTTGGCCAAGTGATAGTGATAAATCGGAGGGAGATGAATGAGTAAAATTCCGCTTGGACCACTAGAGTTAGGATTTATAGCGATTTATTTATTTTCCTTAATTGGTATTGGCTATTGGGGAATGCGTGCTCGAACTGAGAATTCACTTAAGGACTTTTATCTAGCAGGCTCAGGTGTTGGGTTCATGGTTTTAGTGCTGACTCTTTATGCTACGCAGTATAGTGGAAATACGCTATTTGCGTTTACAGGTAAGACCTTTCGAATTGGGTACCCTTGGTTAATGAGTGTCCATTTTATGACTTCTATTATAGTAGTCTACCTTGTTTTTGCTCCAAGACTGCACAGTTTGGCAAAGCAGGAAAACTTTATTACCCCTTCAGATTTTCTCGAGTACAGATTTGCTCATAGGCCGTACACTGTGCTTGCTTCAATTACTATGGTTCTCGCAATCGGTAATTATTTGCTAGCTCAACTAACTTCCATGGGGCTGCTGCTTCAAGGTATAACTGAATTCGATGAACGTACTGCATTCATCGCTGGAGTCATTCTTCTTGCAGTTATAATGCTGGTATATGAGACACTCGGTGGCTTTAGAGCTGTAGCTTGGACTGATATGATTCAGGGTGGCATTCTAATGGTTGGATTTGTTGTTTTGCTTTTTGTAGTCCTTGATCACTTTGGTGGATTGGGAAATAGCTACGAGTTGCTTAAATCATCTAAACCGGAGAATGTTTCAGTGCCTAATTCGATCATGACCCGGCAGTGGTTTAGTTACATTTTTGTGGTAGGTTTAGGTGGTGCGCTTTATCCGCAAGCAATTCAGCGTATTTATGCGGCTCGAAGTCAGAAAGTTCTTCGAAACGGTGTTGCAACAATGGCATTTTTGCCGCTTACCGCGTCACTTGTTGCGGTTCTAGTTGGCATAACTGCTTTGGCTTCGCCTGAATTATCCGAGCTCAGTAGTGAAGATTCAGATCGAGTATTTAGTGAGGTCTGCAGGATTATTATGGGCAAATCAGTACTTCACAGGTGGTTGGTTGTTTTGCTTTTAGCAGCTGTACTTGCAGCATTAATGTCTACAGCAGATTCTGTTCTTTTATCTGTATCATCCATGTTGACTAAAGATATATATCATCGCCAAATTAACAAGAATGCCAGCCAAGCCCAATTGACTTTGATAGGCAAATCAATCTCTTTGATTGTGGTCGTTGTCATGGCCAGCGTTGCGATATATTTACAATCGCTNGAGAACAANCCAACNCTGGTTAAACTTATGAATATGAAATTTGATATTTTAATGCAGCTAGCACCTGGCTTTATTCTTAGTATGTATTGGCAAGGAATGAAGACTAATGCTCCATTTTGGGGTTTAGTTGGTGGTTTGATTTGCGTATTTGCGCTTTATCCAGTTGGCACATTAACAAATTGGGGAGTGCACACTGGTATTTTTGGTTTGGTGGTTAATCTTATAATTGTATTCATTATTTCGAATTTTAATAGAGGGAATAAAAGTTTGACTGTTTTTTAATCTGTAATTTGCACTGTCCTTATTCAGTTTGTTGAAATTTATTTGCGAAAAAGCTTAAATCCGTTGAAGATAATTTTCCTTGTGAATCGTTTATTAATTTTTCTTTTTTTGCTGTGTAGCTTGGATACAAGTGTTTGGAGTAACAATTATGAGTACGATCGTATCAAAAATATTGTTTATAAGAAGCTCGATGAGGTAACGCTTAAGCTTGATGTCTATGTTCCTCAGGGTAATGGCCCATACCCAGCAATACTGGTAGTTCATGGAGGTGCATGGCGTCTTGGCTCTAAGGGGCAATTAGCTATTTATGCAAAAAGCTTAGCTAAGCGAGGCTACACTTGTTTTGCAATTAATTATCGACTAGCCCCCAAACACAAAAGTCCGGCCCAAACCGAAGACTGCCGAGATGCTGTAAGATGGATTCGAAAAAATGCTTCTAAGTATAAGGTGGATCCTGAACGTATTGGTGCAATGGGCTATTCTGCCGGCGGACATCTTGTTTCAATGCTGGCAACAACCGGACTTTCCAAGGAAAGTGATCCTAAAGGAGTTGGTACAAAAATTATTGCTGCTGTAGCAGGTGGTGCTCCAACCGATTTTCGAACAGTTGGTCAGAAATCGAATGCTCTATCATACTGGTTTGGTGGAAATAGACATGAGGTGCCAGAATCATATGCGGCGGATTCTCCTAATGCGTTTGTTGATAAAGATGATTCGCCAATCTTTTTTTACAATGGATCCACTGATCTTTTGGTGCATCCNAATAAGCATCCAACGNTTGGCTTCCGNGGTCCAATNGCGCTCTATGAATCGCTNAAGAAANTTAAGGTAGATACCGATTTATATATTGCTAAAGGGGCAGGGCATCTCGCAATGGTTTTCAACAAAAAAGCCCAAAACGCNGGTTATGCGTTTCTTGATAAACATCTAAAGCCTACTAATAAACTTCGAGTGTTTTGGCTTGCNGGTCAGTCCAATATGCAAGGTCANGGTGTAGTCGATTTGGANCATCCAAAGTACTATAANAGTGGAAAAGGTATTCTTAAAAACGTGATGAAAAAATCAAAATTTGCTGATTTATATAANCATATCATAGANGAAGATGGTAANTGGNTTGTNAGAAANGATGTTTTTGTGCGNTATCAAACAAAAGANNAACTTAAGANTGGNGGTCTATCAATTGGCTTTACCGGATACGAAGGCAACCATCANATTGGGCCAGAGTTNCAACTTGGACATGTTGTCGGAGCTAGTTTAGATGAGCCTGTGCTTCTTATTAAAACTGCTTGGGGAGGGAAAAGCGTTCACAAAGATTTTCGTCCTCCCAGCGCTGGCGGGGAGACCGGATTATTCTACAAAAAAATGATCGCTGAATATAAAGAGGGTTTGGCTAAAATTGGGAATGAATTTCCAAATTTGGCTGAGCTTGAGCCTGTGCTTAGTGGTTTTGTATGGTTCCAAGGTTGGAACGACATGTTTGATGAAGTCGCAAGAGAGGATTATCAGTCTAATCTCATCTGCTTAATTAATGACCTTCGAAATGAAGTTAAGCAGAACGATCTTCCCGTAGTGATTGGAGAATTGGGTAACGGGGGGCTTAATGTTAATAAAAATATGCTTATCATTCGTAAGGCTCAAAAGGCTGCGGCACAATCTCTCGGTTCAAGTACAGTGTTTGTCTCAACATCACAGTTTGCACGGGAAGCTAATGATTCTCCTAATGTAGGCCACGGTCACCATTGGTTTGGCAATGCTGAAAGCTACTTCTTAATTGGAGATGCGTTAGGAAAGGCGTTGTTGATATTGAACAAAAAATAAATTCTTATGTTAAATAATATCCTCAAAATAATACTTATTTGTTTTATTGCTATTCTTTTGGTTACTCATGCATCTGCTGACGAACAAAAAAAATTCTATGATCCAGTCGTAAAAAGACTTGAGGGATGGTCTATTAAAGTTGATCCAAAGCTACTTGAGAACGAACATAAAAAGTTCAAGTTAGAGGTGTTTGATGCTCTTGCGAATCATCTTCAACGTATCAAATACATTCTCCCTGATGCGCGTGTGAAGGAATTGCAGCAACTTCCAATTTGGCTGGATTATAATTACGAGCCGCTTGGTAATATGCAGTATCACCCAGGGGTAACTTGGCTTCGTGCTAATAAGCATGATCCTAGACTTGTAAAGCATGTGCATATTCCTAGAGCTAAAGCTCTACTTAGCCGCAGTCAATGGGCTAAGCATCCATACGTGATTTTACACGAGCTTGCTCATGCTTATCATGATCAAGTTCTTGAAAAAGGATTTCAAAATAGGGAGATTCTTGATGCCTATAAAAAGGTTAAAGCCGCAGGGATATATGAGAAGGTTTTACTTTACAGTGGTCGCACTGTGAAACATTACGCGCTCACGACTCAAATGGAGTATTTTGCTGAAAGTACTGAGGCTTATCTTGGTGTTAATGACTTTTATCCTTTTGTTCGAGCGGAACTTAAGGAGCATGATCCTCATATGTTTAAAATACTTGAGAAAATATGGGGTGAAATTAAATAGCACCCATTTTGATATTAAGTAATTAGGATTTGTTAGAGGCAATATCTTTAGAGCGCTTATTTGCTTTGCGTCTATCATTCGCATCAAGGATACGCTTTCGAAATCTCAGATGATTTGGTGTTACTTCAACCAGTTCGTCATTAGCAATGTATTCAATCGCACGCTCAATGGAGAATTTGATCGGCGGCGTTAGGGCAATTGATTTGTCAGAACCAGACGCACGCATATTATCGAGGTGTTTAGCTTTAGCAGGGTTGACAGGTAAATCATCACGCCTCGGGTTTTCTCCTACAACTTGTCCGGCATAAACTGAGTCCCCAGGAGATATAAAGAGATTTCCTCTGGATTGAAGCATGTCTAGAGCATAAGCCATTGCATTTCCATTTTCCATGCTCACTAGTGTTCCAGTTTGACGGGTAACTAATTCTCCACTACAAGGTCTATATTCAAGGAACATATGGCTCATGACACCATTACCGCTTGTAAGGGTGATTAGGTCACTTTCAAATCCGATTAGTCCGCGAGTAGGTATTTCAGCTGAAACNGTGACGCCTGCAGAGTGATGCTCAATGTTAGTCATTTTTCCTAATCTCTTATTTAGGCTTTCAATGATTGTTCCAAGTTGATCCTCAGGTGCCTCGATCCAGATTTCTTCGTAAGGCTCACACNGTTTNCCGTCTATTTTTTTAAACAATACTGTTGGTCGTGAAACGAGGACTTCAAAGCCTTCACGTCGCATNGTTTCTAGCAATACTGCNATCTGCATGCTTCCACGAGCGTCGACTAGGAANCTTGTGCTTTCCTCTGTGTCATGAATGCTAATGGAGATGTTTGATTTTGTTTCGCGTTCAAGTCGTGCACGGATTTCTCGTGAAGTAACTTTTTTTCCATCTTTACCTGCAAGTGGGCCATCGTTAACTGAGAATTCCATTTGCACTGTTGCTGGATCAATTTCAATGAATGGTAAAGGTTCAGCGTCCTCAGCTTTTGCTAAAGTTTCACCAATATCTACTTCCTCAAAACCTGCTAGACCAGCTATATCACCAGCTGTCGCTGATGTTACGTCGTTGGTTTGAAGTCCTGAAAATTGTTTAAGTTTAATGATTTTTGCTTTTAATCGTGATCCATCTTTTCGGAGTACGTTTATTTGGTCGCCTTGCTTAATGTCGCCAGAAAGAATTCGACCTATTGCCATGCGGCCAACATATTCGTCCCAGTCTATATTACTAACTAGCATACGGAATGGAGCATCTTCTATCAGTGGTGGGGGTACCCGGGATATAATGGATTCAAATAGATCGTTCATGTTTGTTCGAGCCCCGTCTAGTTTATTATCAACAAATCCCAGTTTCGCACTGCCGTATAAAAACGGTGCATTAAACTGGTCTTCATCGGCGCCCAATTCTAAAAATAGTTCTAAAACTTTGTCATGCACCCATGTTGGCCTTGCTGTTTCTCGGTCTATCTTATTAACCACACAGATTGTTTTTAAGCCGTGTCCAAGTGCTTTGCGTAAAACCCATCGTGTTTGTGCTTGAGGGCCGCTTACGGCATCAGTCAATAGCAACACTCCATCGACCATTTTCATTACTCGCTCTACTTCTGCCCCAAAATCAGCGTGACCAGGAGTATCTACGATATTAATTGTGAAGTCTTTCCACTTAATAGCAGTATTCTTGGCCTTGATGGTGATTCCTTTTTCTCTTTCCAAGTCCATCGAGTCCATGACTCTTTCGGCCACTACCTGATTATCTCGAAAGGTGCCGCTTTGCTGCAACAACTCATCCACGAGTGTGGTTTTCCCATGATCTACATGAGCAATTATTGCAATATTTCGAATGTGTTCTGCTTTCACTAAATTTATTTAGGGGTGGAAGATAAAAGAAAAAGATCAATTTTATACGATTATTACCCGAAGAATAAACGGCTAAAAAAAGTAAATTGATGCTTCAGTGGTGTTTGTCTTAGAACTCCTTGCCCTGCAGACGACTACAGAAACTGTCGTAACTGTTCAAGTAAAGCTTTTGATTTAAGAACAAAAAAACACGGAAAGAGGCTTATGCTCGTTCCGTGTTATAAAAGTTAATTTAATTTTTTGGGTAGAGATAAGTTTATACTTTGAAATCTCCTCGATAATTGCGAGTTAGCCAAGAAGAGTCGCCTCCGGCAGCAAAGGTGTTTTTCTTAGGGTTCCACTTGATCTCAGTATGGTTGTAGTAAGTCTGATTAAGGAGATGGCATGCAATTGATGTACGGGCGCCAATAATTTCGTGTGTACATGGTTTCTTTCTTGTGCGCATTGAGTTTAGAAAATCAGGAATATGACTATTGCTTTTATATAATTTTACTTTGGCGTCTTTAAGAAACTCAGATTCCAATTTATCTAGCTCCTTGGAGAGATTTACATTCCGTTCGCTTTGATTGGCTTTACCAGCAATAAATTTATCTCCTAACCAAAGGCCAATTCTTCCTCGATGGCATTCTACTCGACCGTCGGTTCCGTAGAAACTTGAACCCATGCCAGTGCCGTGCATCAATGGAATATTGCCGTCATAAACTAATTGAGCACCTTTTTTTGCTTTTGGATTTTCGGCAGGTATCGTGGCTATTGGGCCGCTGTCATCCACGCCTAATCCCCAATGAACAATATCAATCATATGAGCGCCCCAGTCGCAAACCATACCACCTCCATATTCCTTATAGTTTCGCCAGTTTGGGAAATGTCCATGTACGCCTCTAGGGCTTAGAACAGAGCTATAACCTCGCATCGGGCCAGGTCCAACCCACATATTCCAGTCGAGGCCAGGCTCCATTTTTTCAGTTGGCAAATCACAACTAATCCCCGGAGGTCCGACGTTCACTGCAGTGCTTTTGACTTTGCCAATAACACCATTACGTACTAATTCGCAAGCTACTCGGAATTCTCTTGAGGAGCGTTGCATTGACCCGGTTTGAAGAATTGCTTTTTTCTTATCCACAACCTTCATGACCTCAATTGACTCGTGAATGTTGTGGGTCAAAGGTTTTTCGCAATAAACATCTTTGCCTGAGTTTACTGCCTCAACGGTTTGTATTGCATGCCAGTGGTCTGGGGTAGCAATGCAAACTGCGTCAATGTCATTGCGAGCAATGACTTCTCTGTAATCGTTGTAACCTTTACAGTTATTGTTTTGATAACGTTTGTGAGCTCGTTTCAATGCAGCATCCCGACGATTAGTATCGCAGTCTGAAACGGCAACGCATACTACATTACTGTCAGCCATGAATCGATTCTGTAATCCTCGATTTTGTATTCCCATTCCTATAAAGCCCATTGCTATCTTATCATTTGGCTTTATTTTTGCAGACCAAATACCAGATGGTAGAATGAATGGAGCACTAGCAACTGCAGTNGCCTCAAGGAAACGGCGTCTTGAAAAATTGGACTTCATGGGGAAAAACTACTTAACTTCCAATCTTTTAAAAGCCTTATTTAGCTTGTTGATCAGTGAGCTGATCGAAAGTGAATATCGATTATAGATTGCGAATAGTTTATGAGGAAAAATGGTACGCCCGGGAGGATTCGAACCCCCAACCTCATGGTTCGTAGCCATGCGATCTATCCAGTTGATCTACGGGCGCAACCGAAAGGTCGGGGACACTGCCAAAGCTCTTACTACCTTGCAAGTGGTTTTTATTTTTCGTTTTCTGTTAGGCTTAAATAGCAAAGGCTTAAATTTATCATTCGGTCCTATTTTTGCCTAAATCTTAAGGGTTAAAAGGTGGTTTTTCTGATAGCCTTTCGCCACTTAGAACTTCCTCAATATAGCTAGTTAGGCGTTTTGTAATGCAATCAAACCATGCGNTTCCTTGATCAGCACTGGCAAGTGTGGGATTAGAGTCGATTTGATTTTTTATTGATTCGAGGCGGACATTNTCAGGGAATTTAGCTAGAGCGATTGAAGTTTCAAATTCTTGTGCATGTCCAGGTAAGTCATTTGGAATTTGTTTACCGCCTTTAAGAAGCTGGTCTGCATCGGATTGGTAAAGTATGTCCCAGTAAGATAGGAAATGNAGATTAAGTTCTTCGAATTGGCGGAGAAACTGATCCCATGTGCCGCGGATTGGTTCGATGTTTCCTCCATGTCCATTAATAACAACGATATTTCGAAATCCTGCTCGATACATGCTATTAATCATGTCTCCTAGTACGGCAAGAAATGTACTTGGACTTAGAGTGATAGTTCCGGGGTGGCGCATATGATGTTCGCTTATACCGCACATTAATCCTTCTGCAATCAATACCCTTGGAGCTAGGCGTTTTGCAACGGCCTGAGTTATATGTTTTACACTTCGCCAATCATGTTCCATTGCCAAGTGTTCCAAATGTTGTTCGATTGCTGCAACAGGAATAAGGCAGGCTTCAAGTTCGCCGCTTTGCATTCTTTCTCGAAACTCCTTTCGCGTTAGTTTTCCTAGAGTGATTTCTTTTTCGATATTATTCATGGATTTGCTTCGGTCTGTAGTTGTTTGGCAATAGAATAAGTGCTAATGGCTGCCCAAAACCAAGTAAATGCAAGCATTCCTAATCCGGCTATTCCACAGATGATTAATGATTTATTTTCTTTTATAAATAATTTTGGATCAATTGGTTTTGAGGATTCTATTCCTGTTGATGCAAATTTAAATAAGACGAAAAGAAGACATATTGTTAGAATTGCTCCGACCAGTGACATTGTAGTTTGAATGAAACCTGATAATTTTCGACCTGCTAGAAGAGTTCCTAATCCGGGCCACGCCAATAGATTTATTCCTGTGATGCTCCAAATATTGACTGGNTTTTTTTCACTCACTAGTTGTTGAAGAATAGATTAATCAGTGATGAGGGGCGAGTGATTTTCAGTTTTTCGACGGCTTGCAATTAAAGCTCTATCGTCTAGCATTCTTTTTTAGAGCAACTATTTTAATCATGAAACATTTTTTATTAAAGCTATTGGTTGTAATCTTTGCCACTGCAACATTGAGCGTTTCGGCAGCCCCGAAGTTGTGGTTAGATTACAAAGGTAAGAAAGGTCTGGGAAAGGGTAAAAGTGTAGTACTCATATCTGGAGATGAAGAGTACCGTTCTGAAGAGGCAATGCCTATGCTGGCTGGTATTTTATCTAGGCATCATGGGTTTAATTGTCGTGTTGTGTTTGCAATTGATCCTAAGAGTGGCCTTGTAGACCCAAATAATCGTACAAATATTCCTGGACTTGAGGCTCTTAAGCAGGCCGATTTAATGATTATTGGTACTCGTTTTAGAGATTTGCCTGATGATCAGATGGTGCATATTGATTCTTACCTAAAAACTGGCAAGCCAGTAATTGGAATGCGCACCGCCACTCATGCTTTCAATATTGGAGGAGGCAAGACTTACTCTCATTACAGCAATGGTTATAATGGGCCAAAAAAAGAATGGCAGGGAGGTTTTGGTAAGTTGGTGCTTGGGGATTTCTGGTTAAATCATCACGGTGGTCACAAAACCGAAAGCACTGTTGGAATNATCGCTCCTGAAGCGNAAAAACATCCTATTACTCGAGGAATTAAAAACGGTGATGTTTGGGGGCCAAGTGACGTTTATGGAGTGCGCTTACCGTTAGCTGAAGGTTCTAAGCATATTATTCTTGGGCAAGTTACAAAGCGTAAAGGACCTCGAACAGATGATCCATTTTTCGGCATGAAGCCATCGGATGACGAGGCTGTTTCTGGAAGGAAAAACTCCCCTATGATGCCTGTAACTTGGACTAAGAATTATCAGGTTCCCGGAGGGAAAAAGGGTCGTGTTTTTACGACTACAATGGGTTCATCTACAGATCTAGTGGCTGAAGGCAGTCGTCGAATGATAGTAAACGGTGTCTACTGGTTGCTTAATCTTGAGATTCCCAAGGGTGGTACTAAGGTGAATTTTACAGGTGAATTTAATCCGCTACAGTACAGTTTTAGATCTAAAGATTATTGGCCTAAGCAAAACAAGCGCCCTGCTGCTTTCCGACTCAAGAGACAAAAATAGAAAAAGTCTTTTAATATGTTACAATTTTTCAGGCAGAGGTTTAGTTGCCTCTGTCTTTTTTTATCTTTAGTAGTGTTTACACTGCTTCTTGGCTGCAAGCCCGCTGAGGTGTCTCCGATAATATTTCGAGTAATGACTTTTAATATTCATCATGGTGAAGGGCTAGATGGNAAAGTAGATCTTGATCGTATTTCTAAGGTGATTCTAGAAGCCAATGCTGATGCAGTTGCACTGCAGGAAGTTGATCGTAACACTCGGCGCACAGGTGGTGTTGATATGGTGCAGGAATTAGGCAAACGTACTGATATGCATGTTGCCTTTGGATCGAATTTGGATTTTCAAGGAGGGGAATATGGTACAGCAATTCTTAGCAANCATCCGATTAAGTCGTTTGAAAATCATGCGCTTAAACAGGCTCGTGATGGTGAGCCTCGTGGTGTTCTTGAGGCTGTTTTAGATGTTGGTCAAGGCCAAGTTTTGTTCGTTAACACGCATCTTGATCATACTAAAGATCAGGCTGAGCGTCTTTTTAGCCAANCGCAGTTTGATGATTTGTTTGCTAGGCACAAAGATCTGCCAGCAATTTTTTGTGGAGATTTTAANGATACNCCAGACAGTGAGCTTTATAAACGGATAAGTGAAAAATGGATTGATGCTTGGAGCCTTGTTGGAAAAGGAGACGGTTTTACTATGACAAGCGCCAGTCCAACACGCCGTATTGACTATGTTTGGGTTTCAGATAAGAAAAACTTTAAGTTACGCTGGATGGATGTGCCACAGACCCGAGCATCTGATCACTTGCCGGTAGTTGCAGAGATGGAGTTTAAACCGGCTCCTCATCCGATGGGAAGCGAACAACTTGCTCTTTTGATTATAGTACTTACTTTTTTAAGCGCTATTCCAATTGGCCTTGGAATAACTATTTTNAAGGCCAGTCGTCTTAATCAATCAATTAAAGAAAGCTAGTATAATTTTAATAGACAAATTCNGAAGCTCCATTCTTTATAAGTAACTCTGATATTTCGTTCTCGAAATTGTTATCAGCAAGATTCAATGGAGTTAAATTATTTTTGGTCTTTGCGTTTAAATTTGCCCCTTTTTCAATAAGTAATCTGACAATTTTCTTTTGCCCTTTTTCGGCGGCCCAATGTAATGCCGAATATCCATTTTTTTGATCTGTAATATTTATGTCAATGCCTTCTTTTAAGAACACTTCAACAGCGGAAAGGTCGCCATTTTTAGCTGCATTTATGAATTCAGTTTTTCTTTTTTTTACGTTTATTTTTCTAAGTTGTTCTAAAAAANTAAGATCTAAATTCTCAGATTTTGTATACCAAATTTCTTCTTTCCATTTTCCGTTNATTAAAGAGCGAGTTTTGTGNCTGAGGTAAAATATGTCGTTTGTTTCACCTAGGTATCTGGATTGTACCATGGTTTGATTAATTCCAAGTTCATACTCTTGTTTGAAAATTGAACCAGAAACATATTTTGGTGAATTATTGCAACCGATCATAACAACTAATAGAAATAGTGTAGTTATTATTGTAAATGGTTTCTTCATAAAGTTAACCGTTTGAGAAAACTAACTTGTATTTAATAACTATCCAACACGATTTAGAATTTTTATTACAGCATTTTATTATTAAGTACTAATATCGTTGTAATCCTTTCTTGGCTAAGTCGTTTTATTTATCTAGTGTTTTGAACAAGTCATGAGACTAAAAATAACTTGTCAGATATGACAGTTTGCTCAAAACAAATAGCATCTTGCTTTTTACTCTATCGTTCAGGAAAAAGTTCTTCCAAAGCTTTTATAATAAGTGTGGTACTAATTACACTGCTTATTAATCCAGTTTGTTATTCTTCGAATCGAAATCTTGCAGCGGTTACAGTTCATCCCTTGGCGACTAAAGCTGCAGAAAAAGCTTTTAAAGATGGGGGTAACGCCGTTGATGCTGCTGTAGCTTCCGCTTTAACATTAGGGGTAGTAGATGGCTTTAATTCGGGTATTGGTGGTGGCTGTTTCATATTGCTTCACAAGCCTAATGGTGAATTTGTTGCCATAGATGGCCGTGAAACTGCTCCGATTAAAGCCAGCCGTGATATGTATATACGTGAAGGTCGAGCTGATTCTGATTTAAGTCAGACAGGTGCATTGTCAATTGGTGTGCCTGGTGCATTGGCGGCGTATAATCATGTAGCTAGTAAGTACGGTAATCTTAGTATTGCAAAACATTTAAGGGATGCTTCAAAAATTGCAGATCAAGGGTTTGTTCTCGATTCATCTTATCTACGTCGACTTAACAAGGTGGTTAATAAACTGCGACGTTTTCCAGATAGTGCACGTATCTTCCTTGATGATAATGGAGCGCCTTGGCCAATTGGTTACCGGCTTAAGCAACCTGATTTGGCAAGGTCATATCAAAATATTGCCAGCCAATCTGCTGATTGGTTTTACAAAGGTGCATTTGCTTTAAAAACGGAACATTGGATGAAGGAGAATGGTGGTTTAATTCTTCAAGATGACTTTATTCGTTACGAGCCAAAACGGCGCGAACCAGTTCGGTCGACCTACAGAAATTATGAGATTATTGGTTATCCTCCTCCAAGTTCTGGAGGTGTTCACGTAGCGCAAATCCTGAATATTTTAGAGAATTTTGATCTGTTCAATATGTCGCCTGGTTCTGCTGAATTTATTCATCTTGTCACAGAGGCAATGCGCCTTGCTTTTGCAGATCGGTCATATTGGCTTGGAGATGCCGACTTTGTATCTGTTCCTAGAGGATTAGCTTCAAAAAAATATGGACAGATACTTGCAAAAAAAATAAATCCTAAAAAAGCATCTAGGATTAATGCTCATTCAACCCCTTCTGATGCAGATACGAATTTGTTTGGTAAACATACAACTCATTTTTCAGTAGCCGACTCAGATGGTTGGTGGGTGTCCTGTACTGCGACAATCAATACTACTTTTGGTTCTGGAGTTGTTATTCCATCCACTGGCATTGTTATGAATAATGAGATGGATGACTTCTCCTCTCAGCCAGGGGCGCCTAATGCCTTTGGATTAATTGGGGCTGAAGCTAATGCAGTGGCTCCGGGAAAAAGACCTCTTTCAAGCATGAGTCCAACAATTGTGCTAAAAGACGGTAAGCCTGTTTTTGCAGTAGGTGCAGCAGGGGGGCCAACTATCATTTCTCAGGCAGTGCTTGCAATTATAAATATAATTGATCATGGAATGACACCGAGAGAAGCACTAGCACAACCAAGATTTCACCATCAATGGAAACCAAATCAGTTGCTTGTNGAGAAAGCACTTGATCGCCAAAGTATAGATTCGTTAGTTGAACTTGGGCACAAAGTTAAGTTGATTGAATCCATTGGTGCAGCTCAAGCACTTGGTCAAGACGGGAAAGGAGCTTTTATTGGTTCAGCCGATCCAAGAGGAAGAGGCGTGTTTTCCATATTTAATTAATACTCAAATTATTGTGGATTTATTTTGTTATAGTTATTAGTTTTTCGTGATCTTGTTTCCAAAATCCAAAGTATTTTTCTATATTCTAATATTATTTTTTTTGGGCTTAAATAAAGTTCAAAGTGATCTTTTTAGTAAAAAGGTTTATCCGGTNTTTCGTGAAAATTGTTTCGATTGTCATGGTCCAGACAAGCGAAAAGGGGGATTGAGGCTGGATCGCAAACGTGAGGCAATGCTTGGTGGAGATACGGGGCCTGTTATATTCCCCGGTGATAGTTTAAATAGCTCTCTATATAAGCTGATTNCTAACACTGATGAGGGTAAAAGGATGCCGCCTAAAGGTGATCCAATTTCAGATGAATCTATAGTNGCTATTAAACAATGGATTGATGAGGGGGCTGTATGGCCAAATTCCTTAGCTGGAGGTCTTAAAAATGATCGTCCTAAGCATTGGTCATTTCAAATTCCAAAGCGCACCATTCCACCGGTGGTTCAAAATGCTACTTGGCCAAGGAATTCTATAGATCATTATGTTTTAGCTAAACTCGAAAAAGAAGGTATCGAGCCATCCCCTCGTGCGGGAAAAGCAATGCTTATTAGACGACTAAGTTTTGATTTGTTAGGTATTCCGCCAAGTGCCGAACAGGTGCGCGAATTTCTGAACAATGATTCTCCAGATTCTTATAATCAATTGATTGATCGTATGCTGGCATCCGATGCCTATGGAGAGCATTGGGGTCGTTTCTGGCTAGATAAGGCGCGTTATGCAGATAGTGATGGTTACGAAAAGGATAATGTCCGGCCTACTGCATGGGTTTGGCGTGATTGGGTGATTGATGCGATTAACAGCGATATTCCTTATGATCAATTTTCCATTAACCAAATTGCTGGTGATATGCTACCTGATGCAGGTATTGGTGAAAAGCTGGCAACTGGGTTTCATCGAAACACGCTGCACAATACTGAGGGGGGCACTGATCAAGAGGAGTTTCGAATAAAGGCTGTAGTTGATAGGTTAAGTACAGCCAGTTCAATTTGGCTCGGATTAACAATGGGTTGCGCAGAGTGCCATACGCACAAGTATGACCCTATTACGCAGCGGGAGTTCTATGAAATGATGGCTTTTTTTAACACTTCAAACGATCAATCAATACAAGCTCCCAATGAAAGGGAACTTAGCCAGTTCACAGCAGTTAAAGCAGATTGGGAAAATAAAAATGTACAAATTGAAGAGGATTTGGCTTTGTATCTGAAAAATGAATTACCAAAGAAGCAAATTGATTGGGAAAAAAATTATGGCTCGAGAATACCAGATTGGTCTCCGTTTAATATCAAAAGAATTTCGTCGACTGATGATGTTAAACTATCCTTTGATCGTGAGGGAGTCATAAAGGCTACAGGAGAAAATCCCAATACTGCTACATACACNTTTGTTGGCAAAACAAGTTTAAAAAAAATTACTGGATTTAGACTTGTTGCTTTAAAGGTTAATGAAAAGGGTGCTGGCCGTGCGGATAATGGTAATTTTGTTATTAATCAATTTCGGGCTGATTTGCTGACGGCAGACGGAAAAACTCAACCAATTTCATTCACGGATGCAAAGGCTACTTTTTCACAAAACAATTTTGATGTAATCAAAGCTATAGACGGGNAAATTGCGTCCGAATCTGGCTGGGCTGTTTCGCCAAAACTTAAGCAAGACAACTTTGCGATATTTGCCACTAATCCAATTTTAGTGCCAAATGATGCCAAAATTAAAATTACTATTGTTCAATCTCATGGCAAGCAACACACTCTAGGTAGCTTAAAGCTGGAACTGTCTGACTCCATTTCACCCACAAAATTTGCCACTATCCCTAGTAATATTGTTGATATCTTGNGTGTTNCGTCGACTAATCGAAACGAAAAGCAAAGCACTATAGTTCAAAAATGGTTTCAGGATAATATTGATGAAAGTGCCAAAGCTTTACAAAAAAAGCTTAATGAAAATGCAAAGCTTGCTCCTAAATATCCTGGGCCAAAAGCAAGCATAGTCGTTGAACAGTCAAAAAAACGTAAGACTTATATTCACATACGTGGTGATTTTTTGCGCAAGGCTGCTGAAGTCCAGCCTAGTACTCTTTCGGTGCTTCACCCTTTTAAAAAAGATCAAAAAGCTAATCGTCTTGAATTTGCGAAGTGGATTTTTGATTCAGATAATCCGCTCACTGGGAGAGTCTCCGTTAACTATATTTGGCAAAACCTTTTTGGTAGTGCTTTAGTAAAAACTGTTGATGACTTTGGAGTTCGTGGTGATCTCCCGTCTCATCCCAAATTGCTCGATTGGCTCGCTAATGAGTTTCAGCAGCTTAATTGGAGCCGAAAAGAACTGATTAGAACTATAGTCTCCTCTGCGACCTATCAGCAATCCTCTTCAATGCGAGAGGATCTTCAAGTCATTGATCCTGATAATCGTTGGCTTGCGAGGCAAAATAGATTTCGTCTGAGTGGGGAAGGAGTGCGTGATTTGCAGTTATACGCTGCTGGTTTGCTTAGTCTTCGTAAATATGGACCTAGTATAAAACCGCCTCTGCCATCTGACATTGCTGCTCTCGGCTATGCTAATTCTGTTCAGTGGAAAGCCAGTACTGGGGAAAATAAATACCGTCGTGGAATTTATATTCATGCTCAGCGAACTGTGCCATATCCTATGCTTGCTACTTTTGATGCTAATGACACTTCTGTTGCTTGTATGCGTCGTGAAAATTCTAATACTCCTCTTCAAGCTCTGACATTATTGAATGATCCAGTATTTTTTGAATCTGCTCAAGCGCTTGGGAGATTAATGAATGAGCAAACAGGTAGTCTCCGGCAGCGAATTAAATATGGTTTTGAGCGTTGTGTCTCTCGTCCCGCCAATAATGCGGAAATTGATCGCTTAATAAAGTTTTACAAAAAACAGGAAAATCTAATTATTGCTGATCCACAGAGTAAAAGAAAAATTACTGGAAATGTAAAAGCCACTCCGCAATTGGCTGCCTTCACAACACTTGCTAGAGTAATACTAAATCTTGATGAAACTATTACTCGTGAGTAGTTAAAATTTGGATATTTTAGTAAAAAGTATTAATGAGGTTTAGGAGCGAGTGCGAACGTGACTATATTTGCCGTTTCGGCGGGTTCTCGTCTCCTGAAAACGTGGGCTATATATCGTTTTGCTATTGGCTTGTGAGAGATACATGCTCATCAGTCTTGACTGATTGAGGGGGGGCCTCCGAGTTGATAGTAACCGGCTACATGCTGATATTAATATGTAGAATATTTTTCTCACAAAGGGTCGAAAACGACTCCACTCATCTTAGTGTATGAATGTTTCGTTTCCAAACTGAAAGTATTCACAATTTTTAATTTTTATTAACAATTGTGAATTAATTGAGAATAAGAGGTTAATACTCTATAGGGAGATTGTGAAAAGCTTAATAATTAGTCATTTACGATTGAAACACCACATGAGGTTCCAATACGAGTTGCACCTGCTGTGATCATCGCGTTAGCGGTTTCAGCATCGCGAATTCCTCCTGAAGCCTTAACTCCGCAGAATTGCCCCACAGTTTTTCGCATTAATTTGACATGTTCAACGGTTGCTGCTCCAGGCCCAAATCCGGAGCTAGTTTTAACGAAGTGAGCTTCAGCTTGNATAGCGATTTTGCAGGCAGTAGCAATTTGNTCATTATTAAGATAACCGGTTTCAATAATAATTTTAACTCGCCTATCATCTGCAGCATCAATGACATCGCGGATTTCTCGGCTGATATATTGATGATCACCATCAAGAAATTTTCCAATATTCATCATTAGATCAATTTCATGTGCCCCATTGTCTACTGCTACTTCAGTTTCATAACGCTTGGCATCTGGATCAGTTGCTCCAGATGGAAATCCGACTACTGTAGCAATTGAAACATTGGAGTCTTCTAAATGATTCCACGCATTTTGAACCCAGCAGCCGTTAATACAAACTGCAAAAAGTTCATTTTCAATAGCTTCAGTGCANAGNTTTTCTATGTCCCGAGCGGTGGCATCAGCTCGTAACAAGGTATGTTCAATATATCGGTTAAGTGGCGGTTCCGCTAAATCGGGCATGGATTAATTTGAGAGAAGATCTTTAACCATATCTCGCTCTTCCTTCAGCTCATTCACTGTGGCATCAAGTTTGCCTTGGCTAAAAGCGTTTAATTGGAGTCCTTGAACTATGTCTAGTTGGCCTCCGATATTTCGGGTTGGAAAGGATGAGATTAGACCTTTCTCAACTCCGTAACTTCCATCTGAGCAAAGACAGAGACTGTGGTAGTCGCCGCCGGATGTTGGATTTACAGCAGATACAACTGAGTCAACTACCGCATTTGCAGCGCTAGCAGCGCTGGAAGCTCCTCTTGCCTTAATAATAGCCGCTCCTCTCTGTTGAACTGTCTTAAGAAAATCNCCTTCGAGCCATTCCTGATCCTTAATCATATTTGTAGCTGCTTCGCCATTAATCTTAGCGTTTGTGAAATCTGGATACTGAGTTGCAGAGTGATTACCCCAAACAGTCATGTTGGTTACAGCTGTAACATCAACGCCTGCTTTTTGAGCTAATTGAGACTTTGCTCGATTTTCGTCCAACCGTGTCATGGCGAACCAGCGATCTCGTGGCACATCTGGAGCATTGTTCATAGCGATCAGGCAGTTTGTGTTACATGGATTGCCAACAACTAGCGTTTGAATATCACTGGAGGCGTTATTTTGTATAGCTTTGCCTTGACCGATAAAAATTTTGCCATTGATACCAAGTAAATCGCTGCGCTCCATACCTTGCTTTCGAGGTACACTACCTACAAGTAGTGCCCAGTTTACTCCATTAAAACCATTGTTAAGATCAGCAGTNGCCACTGTGCCTTTTAGAAGAGGGAAAGCGCAGTCGTCGAGCTCCATAGCAACACCTTCAAGTGCTGGTAGAGCTGGCTCAATTTCGATCATGTGAATAATTACCGGCTGGTTTGGGCCGAACATCTGGCCGGAGGCAATGCGAAATAATAACGCGTACCCGATCTGGCCCGCTGCTCCTGTTACTGCAACTCGAATAGGTTCTTTACTCATTATAAAAAGAGGAGGNGAGTATGGATTTTACTAACGTTTACGACAAGTTTATACGTTTAGNTATGTTAGTTATTACTTAATATTTGTNCAATATACNCCTANTNGATTCTTCCGCTTACTAAGGATTCTACAACTGCGGGATCAGCTAGNGTNCTTGTGTCACCCATGCTTTCAGTATCATTTTCAGCGATCTTNCGTAGAATTCTTCTCATGATTTTTCCGCTTCGAGTCTTGGGTAGCCCTGACGTAAATTGGATTTTTTCAGGAGAAGCGTGAGGTCCAATATCTGCACGAACNTGTTTAATAATNTCGCTGGTTAATGTTTCAGTAATTTCTTCACCTGTCTTTAGAGTAACAAANGCGTATATGGCATTACCTTTAATATCATGCGGATACCCCACGACCGCGGCTTCTGCAACTGATTGGTGNCCACCAATAGCTCCTTCAATTTCTGCTGTCCCAAGGTTATGACCGCTAACGATAATGACGTCGTCTACTCTACCAGTTATCCAATAGTATCCGTCCTCATCTCGTCGGCAACCGTCTCCACTAAAATATTTTCCAGGAAACCGTGAAAAGTAGGTGTCTATAAATCGTTGATGATNTCCGTAGACTGTTCGCATTTGTCCTGGCCAAGTTTCGAGTATACATAAATTTCCGGAAACATCATTTCCATCTATGATGTTGCCTTCTTCATCGACAAGAGCTGGTTTAACCCCAAAAAATGGGAGGGTTGCTGAACCTGGTTTTGTTGGTATTGCCCCTGGTAATGGCGAGATAAGGATTCCTCCAGTTTCGGTTTGCCACCATGTATCAACAATTGGGCATTTCTTTTTGCCAATTACATCAAAATACCATGTCCATTCAGGCGTTTTAATGGGTTCTCCTACAGTACCGAGCAGTCTCAAAGAAGAAAGATTATAAGCTCTTGGCCAAGTATCGCCTTCTTTCATCAGTGCGCGTAGTGCAGTGGGAGCAGTGTAGAAAATATTCACTTTATGTTTATCTACAATTTTCCAGAACCTTCCAAAGTCCGGATAATTCGGTACTCCTTCGTACATCATTGTGATAGCACGATTTGCCATGGGGCCGTAGACAATATAAGTATGCCCAGTGATCCAACCGATGTCGGCAGTACACCAGTAGACATCACCAGGATGATAATCAAAGATGTAGTGATGGGTTGTTGCTGCATAGGTTAGGTAGCCCCCAGTCGTATGCATTACGCCTTTTGGTTTTCCTGTGCTTCCAGAAGTGTATAATATGAATAATGGATCGTCTGCATCCATAGGCACTGCGGGACAGATTGCCTCCGCGGCATCAATGGATTCATGCCACCAAATGTCACGACCGTCTNTCATCTCAATTTCAGAGCCNGTGCGCTTAACAACTATAATATTCTCAATGGACGGTGTACTTTCCACTGCCTTATCAGCGTTGGCTTTCATAGGAATATCGAGTTTAGTACCACGTACNCCCGTNTCTTGTGTGATAATAGCTTTACACTCAGAGTCATTAATACGTGTTACTAGGCTGTCTGCGCTAAATGCTCCAAAGACGATTGAATGCACNGCTCCTATACGNGCGCANGCTAGCATAGCGATAGAAAGTTCAGGGATCATTTGCATATAGATACAAATTCGATCACCTTTCTGAATACCTAAATTTTTTAAAGCATTAGCTGCTTTTTGAACTTCAGCCTGAAGTTGGCTATANGTGTAGGTACGGCTTTCGTTTGGGTCATTACCTTCCCAAATAAGAGCAGTTTCGTCGCCGTGGCCATCTTCTACATGTCGATCCACGCAATTATAGCATGCGTTGATTTTACCACCGACAAACCATTTGATCTCAGCTGTGTTATAGTTCCATTCGCGAAGCTTGTTCCACTTTCCAAACCAATGAAGTCGTTCGGCCTGTTCACTCCAGAATTCCTCTGGTTCGTTAATCGATTTGTCATAGATTTTTTTGTAGTCCTCAAGGGATGAAATATGTGCTTTGGCCGAAGCTTCACTGCTTGGTGGGTAGACCTTTGTTTTGGGATCGTCGCTCATTGTTANGTGGTCGGAGAGTTTTATGCATGCTAAGCCCTGCGGTCAACGTCGCAGCTTGCGATCGTAAAATTGAAAATCCTTAGGTGGTCGAATAGGCATGCTTAACCCTCCCATTTCTCCGAGTTCATTAAATAATTGGTTTTTAAGATTACTAGCTAACTCATTAAATGCGGGAATTCGGATTAAGTTATGTCGTTCATGAGGGTCTGTCTGTAAATCATATAAGCCGTTCTTATCCCAAATTCCATGGTAATATATGTATTTGTAACGATTAGTTCGGATAGCTAATGTAGTTGGAGTAGCAGGAAAATTCCATTCCCAGTGATACTCATACAATAAATGTTTTCGCCAATTAGATGGTGCTTTGCCCATGATTAGCGGAAGAAATGACCTTCCGGACATCTCTGGAGTGTTTTTTGTTTTTCGAATCTTCATAGCAGCTAAGACTGTTTGCGCTATATCAAGATTTAGTACCATTTCATCAACCTTAGTTCCCGGTTTTATACGGCCAGGTGCATAGGCTAGCATGGGAATACGGATAGATTCTTCAAAAGCATCACGCTTGTCATAAAAACCGTGCTCGCCTAAGGCAAAACCGTTGTCCCCTAGATATAGAACGAGAGTGTCTTTAGCTAGGCCTGACTCATCAAGATAGTTCAAAATCCGCCCAACATTTTCGTCTAATCCATGAACGGTTTCTGCAAAACGTCTGTATAATGCGGGGAACGAGGGCACAGGGTCATTGTCTAAGGGGCCTGTCTCCATATGTCCGATGCCATGTATTCCATATCGCCTTTCACGGATCCAGTTTGGCTGTGTTTCATAATTTCTCTCGGTAAGCGACATGGTTTGTGGGTATGGCACTTTGAATTTGTCATAGCGACCGAGATGACGTTTAGCTGGCTGAAATGGATAGTGGACAGCTTTGTAACCAACCTGCAGGTAGAATCTTTTTCCACCATTTTTTTTTAAAAAATTAAGTGCAAGATCTGTAGTGATATCAGCATTATATCCATCGAACTTTTTTTTGTTGCCATTGATATTAAATTCCGGATTAAAGTATACTCCTTGACCTTTAAAACTGGCCCAGTGATCAAAACCTTTACGAGGGTTATCGTTGTCATGCCCCATATGCCATTTTCCGATATAGGCTGTTAGAATGCCTGCTTCCTGAAGATACTCAGGAAAAAATCTAGTACCATCTGGAACAGCACGTTGATTATCTACTACCTTGTGTTGATGCATGTATTGACCAGTTAAAATAGTTGCGCGGCTTGGAGAGCAAAGAGATGTAGTCACAAATGCATTTTTCATATGGGCTCCTTCATTAGACATACGATCGAAATTAGGTGTCTCTAGAAAGTTAGGGCTATTTTCATGGAATCCTAGAAAATCAAATCGATGATCATCACTAAGAATAAGAATGACATTTTTAAATTGTTCATTTTTATAGGATGATTGTCCGAATGAAGTTAAGTCTAAAGAGAATAGCCCAAGTGAAAGGATGGTGAAAATTTTTTTAGTCAAGGTATGCATAAATGTATCCTACTGGTTTGCTTCATTATTTAAAACATGTATTGTATCTAAACTACATTGGATTGCTTGCTATATCGGCTTACTGTAATCTATTTTTATGCCTTTTGTTAGGCAGATTACTTATGCTCGAATTGGAAGGACTAACAGTGGTTGTTGATCGGGTAATTTATCAGCCTGACATGGCTACGCCAGAAGACCGTCCGCACTGTTTTGCTTATTTTATTACCATCCACAATAATTCAAATAAAACGGTAACCATTAAAGGTAGGAAATGGGTTGTAGATGAGGCTAGTGGGAAAAAAACTGTAGTTGAAGGTGATGGAGTAGTAGGTCTATTTCCTGAGCTAAAGCCTTGTGAAACATTTGATTACCACAGCTTTCATTTATTTGGAGGCAAATGGGCAGTGGCAAAAGGGAGTTACATTGGAATTGATGACGATGGAAATACTGTAGTTACTCGAATTCCAGAATTTCGGATGGACGTGCCGATAAGTTAAATTAAATAAATTTACTGAGGCCACTGGCCTTGACTAATAGCAACTGTTTTTAATTTAGAGGGATCAATTACAACGTGTTTTATATTAGTGCGATTATGTGTATAAGTGACATGAACATTACCATCACTTGTTTGAATTGCCGCTGGATATGAGTATTCGCCTGGTTGATTTTCAAGTACTAAAGCAGCTTCCCATTCTTTACCGTTTGATGAGACGGCTACGTTGAGAGGGGATCTCCCATTTAAGGTGTGGTTGTAAACCAGTAGTGCACGTCCATCTGCTAATACAGTTCCGTCGGCACCTGCGTTTGGATTTGGAAGTTGAGAACGACGCATGCGCGACCACTTTTTTCCACCATTAGTACTCCAAGATTCAGTTAATCTGCCAGATTTAGATCGGCAAAGTGCTTGAATAGATCCGTCGGGGTACAGGAGGAGTGTGGGCTGGATAGCAGCGTAGTCTAGGGTTGAGTTAAGAGCTTTAGTTTTGCTCCAATAACGATTTTGTACGAANCGTTCGATTTGCACGTACCAACCTGAATCTTCTAGGCTTGAACCNCAAAGCAGCATNCGATTGGCTAATTCTATTGGTTTATTTTTAACCGGCCCCATGTAGCCATTTGGTAGTCGTATAGGTTTGTTCCATGTTTCACCATCATCGTTAGAGCGTTTCATCATACCCCACCATTGACTTGGTGATGGACCGATTTTGTAAAATAAAATAAGTGATCCAGTTGACTGTTTAAACAAAACTGGGTTCCAGCAGGGTTGTTGTGTTCGGTTAGATTTGTTAATGCCGTCGGCTATAATTTCTGGTTTAGACCATCCATCTCCTTTGTTTCGAGATAGCCATATAACTACGTCTTTTGCCCCTTCTTCGGTCCCCCCAAACCATGCAGTAGCAAGCCCTCCTTCAATTTCTTCAATTGTTGATGCATGCACTTCAGCAACAGGCATTTTTTCAGTGATCATTTCACTGCCGTACATGCCAGGTTGATTGTCAAGTGGGTTAGAAATATTGATATCAACTGTTGAAGATTCATCGCTAACGCTAATGGCTTCCTTTTTACCAGTATTGTCTTGGGTTATTACATCTTGACCATCTCCGATTTGTAAGGCTTGAGCCGAAAAAAACGGAACAAACACAGCTAAAATAGTTAAGTTCTTAGCTAAGGTTGATATCTTGTGAATCATATGTTTATTGAGCAGTTTGGAGGTCATATTTGTTCAAAACATTAAACTTCCATTCATAGCCGTCCATGCTGAAGGATCGTGCGCCAAGGTCAATTCATAAAAGCTTGTTTTGATCATATAATTTAAAAAAGTTGGCCAAAGGGGGGTGCTCAAGCCAGAATGCGACGCCTTTTGCCCAAATGAGTAATGGTAAAGACAAATGCAGCCGCTTGAGTAGAGACTTGGTCGTGCAGAATAAACTAGGATTACATGCAAGACCTGCATCGATGTTCGTTAAATTAGCTAGCAAGTTTCAAAGTGAGATTTTCGTCACAAAAGACGGGGAAGAAGTGAATGGCAAAAGCATCATGGGTTTAATGATGCTTGCGGCTGGTTCGGGTGTGACACTGACAATTTGTGCTGAGGGGAAGGATGCTCAACAAGCACTTGATGAGTTAGAGCAGCTTTTTAATCGTAATTTTGAGGAGCAATAACAATTTTATAAAATGTCTAATGGTGATTTTGATATTAAATATGTAGCCAACCTAGCTCGTATCAAGCTTTCCTCTGATCAGGAAGATCGTTTGGGATCGCAGCTAGGAGAAATTTTAGGGTACGTAAAAAAACTAGAAGAGCTGGATATAAGTGACGTGGAGCCAATGGCCCATGCTGTTCCTCTTTATAACGTAATGCGTGCAGATCAATTAGAACCTTCAATCACAAATGAAGAAGCCTTAGCTAATGCTCCCAAAAAAGCGAATGGCTTATTTATAGTGCCAAAGATTGTCGAATGATTTTACACGAACTCACTATTGGAGAACTGACTAAAAAGTTGGCTTCAAAAGAGGTTTCATCTCGTGAGGCAATGCAGGCATGCCTTGATAGGATTGATGAAGTCGACGAAAAAATAAACGCCTTTATAAGTTTGGATCGTGAGGATGCTCTAGGTCAAGCGGATGCTGCTGATACTGCTTTAGCAAAGGGTGCTAGTCACACCGAGCAGCCTTTACTTGGAGTGCCTGTTTCATTAAAGGATATTTTTTGTGTTAAGGACCAGCCGGCTAATAGTGCATCAAAAATTCTTGGTGACTTTCGTTCGCCATATGACGGATCAGTTGTTCAAAAATTAAAGCAAGCCGGTGCGATTATCTTTGGTCGAGTGAATATGGATGAGTTCGCGATGGGTAGTTCTACAGAGAACTCGGCATTTGGTCGTACTTGTAATCCTTGGGATCTAGATCGTGTNCCAGGTGGTTCAAGTGGCGGCTGTGCAGCGTCAGTCGTAGCGCAGGAATGTTTTGGTAGTATTGGTACAGACACAGGAGGATCAATTCGGCAGCCGTCTGCGTTATGTGGCTGTGTAGGTGTAAAGCCAACTTATGGGCGTGTCTCTCGTTTTGGAGTAATTGCATTTGCCTCTTCGCTTGATCAAGTTGGCCCTATTGCAAGGAACGTGCATGACTCAGCTAATTTATTAGGGGCAATTGCAGGTCATGATCCGAAGGATTCAACGAGTGTGCCGATTGAGGTTCCGAATTACGTCGAAGGGCTTGATGGAAATCTCGATGGAATTAAGCTTGGATTGCCGAAAGAATTTCTTGGTGCTGGTATCGATCCTGACGTTCAATCTATATTTGAAANGGCAGTTAAACAATATGAGGAGTTGGGGGCTGAGATTCAGGAAATCAGCTTGCCTCACACTGAATATGGGGTNGCGACTTATTATATTTTAGCTACAGCTGAAGCTAGTGCCAATCTAGCACGTTTTGATGGAATTCGGTATGGTGATCGAGTTGAAGGTGATGACCCATTTTCCCTCTATTGTAATACTCGAGGTAAAGGTTTTGGGGATGAGGTTAAACGACGCATAATCCTTGGNACCTATGTTTTGAGTAGTGGTTATTATGATGCTTATTATATTCGAGCCCAGAAGGTAAGATCGCTTATTAAACAAGATTTCGATCAAGCTTTAGACAAAGTTGATGCCTTAATTACCCCAACCGTTCCGTACACAGCGTTTANGGCGGGAGAAAAAACTGATGATCCATTGCAGATGTATCTCTCGGATATATTTACTATTTCCTGCAATTTGACAGGTACATGTGGTGTTAGTTTGCCTTGTGGATTTACTAGTGGTCCTAAGCTGCCGGTTGGTTTGCAGTTATTGGGGAAGCCGTTTGGGGAACAAGAATTGCTTAAGATTGCTCATGCCTATGAACAATCTACCCCATGGCATAAGGAAAGGGTTCAAATCTGATGGAGTATGAAGCTGTAATTGGACTGGAGACTCATTGCCAGCTGAAAACAAAGTCAAAGATGTTTTGTGGTTGTGCTAATGAGTTCGGTGCTGATCCAAACACAAATGTTTGCCCAATTTGCTTGGGCATGCCAGGCGTATTGCCAGTGCCCAATGAATTGGCGCTAAAGCTTACCGCACTTACCGGTTATCTTTTAAATTGTGAGGTGCCAAAGTTCGCTAAATTTGATCGAAAAAACTATTTTTATCCTGACGTATGCAAAGATTATCAAATCACCCAGTTTGATTTTCCATCAACCACTACCGGTTATGTGGATTTTGAGTTTGGAAGCGAGATTGAGCGTGTTCGTATTACTCGTGCTCATCTTGAAGAAGATGTTGGTAAAAATAATCACTTTGATCAACACAGCGGCGTGGATTTTAATCGCGCTGGGGTTCCGTTGTTAGAGATCGTCTCTGAGCCTGACATTAGAAGTGCCGATATGGCATACGATTATCTTAATGCTCTTAAAGATATATTAATTTACGGTGGTATTAGTGATTGTGACATGGAGAAGGGTATGGTCCGCTGCGATGTTAACATAAGCGTTCGACCAAAAGGCACAACAGAGTTGGGAACGAAAGTTGAGATAAAAAATATGAACACCTTTAGTGGTGTTCGAAGAGCAATAAACTATGAGGTTCCTCGTCAAATAGAAACCCTTGAATCGGGAGGGAAGCTTACGCAAGAAACTCGACGTTGGGATGATGATGCTGGAATAACTGAGACTATGCGCTCTAAGGAACATGCTCATGATTATCGTTATTTTCCAGAGCCTGACCTTATGCCATTGCGTCCTAGTGAAACATGGCTTGAAGAGGTTCGGAAGAGCATTGTTGAACTCCCTTTGGCCCGTAAACAACGTTTCATTAAGGATTACGGGATACCAGCTCAGGATGCAGAGGTGTTTATTGGAAATATGTTGCTAGGTAAATTTTTTGAAAAAGCTGTTCATGGTTCAAAAAATACTAAGTCAGTTGCCAATTGGGTTATAAATAACCTTCAGGCCAGATTGGTTGAGAGTGAAATTACAATAGATGAATTAAAGTTCGAACCAGAAGCCATTCGTGAGTTGGTGGAAATTATCGATAGCGGTGCAATTAGTAACAAGGGAGGTCAGGAGGTGTTTATTGAGTTGTTTAATAAAGGGGGGGCACCTAAGGCTATTGTGGATGCTAAAGGGTTAGCCCAAGTTAGTGATAGTAGTGAGTTAGATAAGTGGTGTAGAGATGCCATTGATGCCAATCCTGGCCCTGCAGACGATGTTCGCAATGGTAAGGAAAACGCCATCAACTTTCTTAAAGGGCAGGTCATGAAGGCTAGTCGAGGTAAGGCCAATCCACAAATGGTTGGCGAAACATTGTTCAAGTTATTGAAAGGTTAGGCTAAATCAGGCAGCCTAAAGCCCGATATGGCCTTAGGTTTTTCAAGCTTGTATTTGTGGCAAAATGCACTTGGCATTATTTTATTGATCCATTGCCAATTGATAATCCAAGCAGATGATGCATCTAAAGCAATCCTTGAGGAGGAGCTTATTTATAAGGGAGATGTTTCTTATTTCAAAGGAAAGCCTTACACCGGTTCTATAGTCAAATTTCATAATAATAATAAAAAAGCTGAAACCTACTCTTTGAAAAATGGAAAGTTACACGGAGTTTGGGTAGAATGGAATATTGAAGGCCAGATTATCAATCAAGCTAAATATCGCAATGGCCTGCTTAATGGTGTTTTTATCCAATTTAGGTCAGATGGCAGTCGAGAGTTTGAGGTTACATACGTTGATGGTGTCGAAAATGGTCCTTTCAAGCGTTGGTTTAAGAACGGTAGGCTTTGGGTCGAAGAAAATTATTTTGCAGGAAAACTTGATGGGCCTAGTAAAATTTTTTATTCAGATGGTANGATTCAAGTTCAGTCTATATATCAATCTGGCAAAAAAAACGGTTTGGAGAACGCTTGGTACGATAATGGCAANCTAAGATGGGAGATTGTTTATGAAGAAGGAAAAATCAAAAATAAATTGCGTTGGAAATCCGATGGTACTCCTTCCGAAAAAAAACTTCCTACAATTTTTTGAAATGAATACACATTATAAATTAAAGATAAGTCAGGGCTTGATAGCTTTGTTTGTTTCTTTTTTTGCTTTGCCACATGGACAGGCAAAAGACAATCCACTCGACCGATATGTTTCTAAGCCGGATCCAGCATATGAGTATAGGTTGATTTCCAGTAAAAAAAATTCCAGATACACTACTTTTATTTTGGAGATGACTTCTCAGTCTTTTTTGACAAGTGAAGAGGTTGATCGAACGCTTTGGAAACATTGGGTTACCATAGTCAAGCCAGCTCGAGTGAAGCACCAAACTGGTATGCTGATGATTACTGGAGGAAGTAACGGAAAAGAGCCTCCGGTCAAAGCTAATGACATGGTAATTCAGACGGCAATCAAAACCGGTTCTGTTGTTACAGAACTAAATATGGTGCCAAATCAACCATTGCGTTTTGTGGGAGAGGATCGTGATCGATATGAGGATGCGTTTATAGCCTATACTTGGGATAAGTATTTGCGGACAGGTGACGAACGTTGGCCAGCGCGTTTGCCTATGACGAAGGCTGCTGTTAGGGCTATGGATACAATTACTGATTTTCTTTTTAAGCAGGCAATTGGTAAAGCAATTACAGTAGATAAATTTGTAGTTGCTGGGGCATCTAAGCGTGGATGGACCACATGGAGTGTCGCTGCCGTGGACAAGAGAGTTGTTGCTATTGTGCCAATAGTAATTGACATGTTAAATGTTGTGCCTTCATTTAAACATCATTATCGGGCTTATGGGGGTTATTCACCTGCTGTTAAGGATTATGAAGATATGGGTATNATGGGNTGGCAAGATAGACCTGAGTACAAACGGCTTTTGAAATTCGTTGAGCCATATGAATTTCGCGAACGTTTTACCATGCCAAAGTTTTTGATCAATGCATGCGGTGACCAGTTTTTTCTACCAGATTCGTGGAAGTTTTATTATCGAGATCTTATTGGACAAAAGCATCTGCGATATGTGCCTAACACTGGTCATTCATTGAACGGGACAGATGCTGTTTACAGTATGGCTTCATATTATAATGCAATTCTTAATGATACTCAGCTGCCTGATTACGATTGGAGTATTCTTTCAGATGGTAGCATTAAAGTGACGACATTGGATCAGCCAAAAGAAGTTTTGCTTTGGCAATGTACTAATACTGAAGCAAGGGATTTCCGAATTGAAGTTACAGGCAAGACATGGGCTAGCCGTAAGTTGCGGCCTGCCGGAAAAGGCACTTACATTGCAAAGGTTATTAAACCCTCGAAGGGATGGACCGCATTTATGGTAGAATTAACTTTTCCAGAAAGTAAAAAACGTTGGAATTCAACAAAATTAGGGGAGCGGCTTGGTAANAAGAATAACCAGATTGGTGTTCCACTTAAATTTACGACTGGTGTTCATGTTATTCCTAAGAATATGCCTTATGAATTTCAGCAAGTACCAATTCCTAAGCGTTGATTTATTCAAAAATAATAGCTTTTAGTATTTCATAAAAAAGATCCCGCANTTTTGCGGGATCTTTCTAAAAANCTGTATTTAAAATTTAAATTTTTGCTCTAACAAGTTTCATAATGCGNCCNTCNACATTCCAGTCCTGAANGTAAAGNTTGCCACTAGCATCCCAGTTNGAACCGTGTGTGCCNCTGAAAACGCCTTCAATCCAATCNTCTTGTTTTACTCCATAACTGCGTCCTAATTTAGGGTCTGGGTTGTGACCTAAAACCGCCATAATAGTATTACTTTTGTCGAGAATAACTACTCGGCCATGTAAATCTGGAACGGCTACATAGTCTCCTTGAACGGCTACGGAGGTCGGCATTCCTAATCCTCCGATAACTTCGTTAATATATTCTCCTTCTAAGCTATAGTGAAGAAGACGTCCTTTTGGTTGATGGTTTCGATCGCAGATTAAAAGTCGATTAGGGTCGTAACGAGTATCAAGTGTCATGCCGTGAGCTGTATTGAATTGACGTGGCCCATTACCTTTTGCCCCAAAGTGTTTTAGGTATTTTCCGGTTTTGTCATACTTGAATATTATGTTACTAGCGTAGCCATCAGAAAGGTAAATACTTCCATTTGCATCAACAGTAATAGCGGTTGGGCTAAAACTTGTAAGATCTAGCTTTGATTCTTTTGGAAAAGGAAGTTTAAAAGCTACTTTACCATTTTTTGCATTAAACTTGATGCCTTCCTTGTTAGCATTCCGGGCGCCATAAATGTATTCGGTGCCATTTTCATCTCGAATTTCTATATCATGGAGCTTGGTATATGGTTCTTCAATAAAACTCCGTAATATTTTACCGTTAGCACTAAAAGCATAAACCCCTCTGTCAGCGCTAGTATAAACAGTGCCGTCTTTACCGATTGCTACTCCGCCATGTGTTGGGCCTATTTGCGATTTTCCATTTTCTCCTAATCCCCAGTCGGGAATCGTATCGAATGTCATTAGCCCAGTACCAAGTCGAACACCTTTATCATTGAGATTGTAATCTTGATTAGCAGGTTTACAACCAATCAAAAAAAACATTGCGAAGAAAAATATGAAAATAGGGTTCATGCGTATAAACGATGGGTTGTTTTAGTNTGAAAACAAGCTGAAAATGCAATTTTANATTAATAATAACTATTAGTTTTGAAGAATCATTCTAACACAAACTGGTTGAGAAACTTTTACGCTATGCCCGGTGAACTTAAGTCGCCCTGTATCTAAGTTAATTCGGAAAACATTTACATTGTTTGAACGTTGTCCGGCAGCAAGTAAGAATTGACCAGTAGGATCTATGCCGAAGTTTCTTGGAATTTCACCTCTGATTGGTTCATGTCCGATTGAAGTTAAAATACCTTTCTTTTCGTTGATTCTAAACATGGCGATACTATTGTGACCACGATTAGAGCCGTAAAGAAATTTGCCGTTAGGGTGAACTAAAATTTCTGCGGTGCTGTTACCTTTAACAGGATGAGGGACAGTGCTCAACGTTTGGATAGAACGTAATTTTCCTCGTTTGGGTTTATAACTAAAGGAAGTTATTGTTTGTGAGATTTCGTTGATGACATAGGCGAACTTGCCATTGGGATGAAATCCAAAGTGTCTTGGTCCAGAGCCTGGAGCAACTTCGGCTCCATAGAATTTTGTCTCTTTAATATTCCCAGAATTCTCGTCAAATTCAAAAATGAGAACTTTGTCAAGACCTAGGTCAGGTGCGAAAGCAAACTTATTGTTAGGTCCGACATGAATCGCATGAGCATGAGGTGCTTTTTGTCTTGGATGAACGCTTGATCCTTTATGTTTAATCTTAGAAGTGACCTGTCCTATATGGCCGTTATCCATTATAGGCAAAACGGTTGTACTCCCTCCGCCATAATGTGCTACAAGAACATATTTCCCTTTGGAATCAATTGTAAGATGACATGGGTGAGTATCCCCAGAGGGTTGCTGGTTTAGTTTCGTAATCTTGCCGTTTTTAACATCTAACGAAAACGCTGTAACTCCTCCACTTTTTTTGCCTTGGAAGTCGCCAACTTCATTTACAGCATAAAGAAACTTTCCATTTTGATGAATCTTTAGGAAAGAAGGATTAATTANGCCGCCTATAGCACCAATTTTATTTATGCTTCCATCGTTTAGGTTTAATTGGAATAGATGAATGCTTTCTTTGTCAGCTTTTGAGTAGCTTCCAATGCATACAAGAGCNTTAGTNGGCGCTGCAAGCGCTTGGTCAAATGTCTTGCTAAGTACAAGTANCGANATTACTGAAATNTTAATAAGAGTGCGGAGTNTCATGNGGAGAGATNAGACGTAAAACTAGCTAAACTGGCAAGANGTTTTGCATTTCAATGGAGGTATAAGGCTGTTACTAATGGCNNCAGGTGTATTTAATACTTCGCATTATTTTGTACCCACTATGTTTGGGGATCTGTATATGGTGTGCTGTTCAGTTCAAGGAAGGCTTCGAAGGCCGGGAACTGCGCAGGTATAAGATTGATACCGAAAATCCCGGAGAACTTATCAAAAACGGAAAAGATGTAGAAGCGTCCTCCGAAGAAGATCCTGCCGAAGAAGATCCTGCCGAAGAAGATCCTGCCGAAGAAGATCCTGCCGAAGAAGATCCTGCCGAAGAAGATCCTGCCGAAGAAGCCCTTCAAAAAAATGAGTCTTTGAATGAAAGTTCAGAGGAATTATCTATTAATCCCGATGACAAAATTACAAATGATAATGTAGAAACTAATGAAGTTGGGGGTGTTGTTATCGAAAATAAAAAACCTGAAGGTAGTTTGATGGGGTATTTTGCTGGAATGTTAATTTCGATTTTAACTTTTGCCTTTTTTGTAGCGAGAGATGTTGGGAATTTAGCCGGTAGTCGTTTCGCTGTTGGCTATTATAATAAAAGCGCAAAATCTGAAAAGGCAGATTTATACGAAGAAGCTGAGCAGTTGTGGGCTGATGGAGCTTATATAGAAAGCATTGATTCGCTTCGTAATTATATAGAAAAATATCCCGGGGAATTTCATGCGCACCAACGTATAGCTGAGATTTATGAGAATGATTTAGCTAGCTACCGAGCAGCAGCTATGGAATATGAGTCAATTTTGACAATGGAATTGAGTCCCAAACGTTGGGGATGGGCGGCAATTCATCTTTGTAATCTTTATTCCGGAAAGCTTGGTGAAACTGAAAAGGCGTTGGCCTTACTTAGGCGGGTTGCTGACGAATGTGCTGATACCACCCCAGGTGAAAAAGCACGTGATCGTTTAAATAAAATTGATGCAATGTAATAATGTTATTACTTAAGCGCGTTTTCAATAGCATTATCTAATCCGCTCATTGGATGGCCGTGCCACACGACTTTTCCATCTTTTACTACGAATGCATGTGGTATCCCTCCAACATCGTAGCGTCCCATAAATTCATTCGAGGTAGAACGGTCGTTGTCTACAGCCACACTGTACTCCATCTTTTTACCCATCCTATTCACGAAAGGCTCAACTGTATCTAAAGCTTCGTTAGTAATACCGACGATATTTACTCCACGGTCTTTGTATTTAAGTTGTGTCTTAGTCAGATGAGGGATGCTGGTTCGGCAAGGAGGACACCATGTTGCCCAAAACTCAACGACATTGACACCTTTGGAGATATCAACTGGTTTACCTTTGACCCAGTGTGCAACTTCTAGTTGTCCTACAGGATCTCCTCCTGAAGAAACCGGTTTATTTACCTTAGAGCGCTCATCTAAACCGCATCCAGCTAAAAGGATAAGAATAGTAGAGCAAAATTGAATAATTATTTTCATACGAGAAAACTATAATAATGCATTCATGTTATCAAGTCTAATTAGAAGCAATTAATTGATTTTTGCATTAGTATTTTTTATTCCAGATTTTTAATTTTTTTTTCCCCTTAGGATAGTCTTTATTAAGTAATTTTTCAGGAGAGTAACTGTACCA
>PAOJ01000059.1 GCA_002708005.1 Verrucomicrobiales bacterium
CCTTATTTACCCTGATCCCAAAACTGTTTCACAGTCTTTGCAGAAATGCGCGCATGTTCAACTGGCGAATCTAGTACAGTCTTCAACAGCTCATCATTGTGGGTATCATTCCGCTGATAAACCCATAACGCCTCTAAGAGATGATGGGCATCATCCTTGGACTTTGGATCAAACTGCTTCATCCACTTTTCTGTAGCTGCCAGCACCTTATCGGTTGGATGTTCTGAAAGCTCGACTCTAGCCCGGTGACGAACCCCGTTGATTGGATGCTTTAGTAGATCAAGTAATTTATTGATAGATTGGCCATCAACTTTAACGTGTTTGGATAGTTCACGTCCTTCATAAGTAACTCGGTAAATCCGTCCGTGGTTTTTATTACGGTTGGGGTCTCGAACGTTGTGCTGCATATGACCAACAATAACATTCTGCCAGTCTGAAACATATAGGGCTCCATCGCCGCCTATCTCAAAATCGGTTGGACGAAAGTTACGATCTCCGGAAACGAGCAAATCCTTTGTTTCGGTTCCCCAAACATCACCTTCATCGTCATACGCCATGGTATACTGCTTGATGCCCAGAAATCCTATAGCGTTAAGAATTAGAAAATTGCCATTGTTTTCCTCTGGAAAATGATCACTGGAAAGAATCCCGCTCGAACAAACCGGTCGAACTGTCTTTTTCAGCAACTCTTGCATCTTGAAATTTCCTTTGCCATCGGGGCGAACTTGATAGGCCCTACCTCCCGTTCCATCTGTCGCATAATGGTACCCCCAGTAATCAAAACTAATCCCGTGTGGATTAGGACTGTTATTTGCATGCTTCTGAAAACGGAATGTACGAGGGTTAAAGCGATACATCGCTGAAGCGGTATCGCGTTGCGGCCCCTGCCATGGTGTTTCCACATTGCTGACGTGAAAAACCCCGCGCTGATAATATATATATCCGTCTGGACCATAGACGATATTGTTGGCTGCATGGTGAGTATCGGCAGAGTCGAGACCATGAAGCAGCCGCTCCTTCACATCAGCAACGTCATCTCCATTGGTATCCTTGAAGTAAATCAAGTCCGGGCAACTTGCGACGATCACCCCGCCATTCCAAAAATCGAAGCCCGTAGGATTATGGACACGGGCAAATGTAATCATTTTATCAGCTTTGCCATCTCGGTTTTTATCCGGCAAAATAACAAGAGCATCCTCCATTTTTTTATGTGATGGATTCCGCATCGGCTCCCACTTCGGATAGGTCGGCCAAACAGCCGCCCAAATTCGACCTTTAGTATCCAATCCCATCTGAACAGGGTTAATCATGCCGGCAAACATTTCTTCGGAGGCAAACACATTAGCCTTCATGTTTGGAGCCAGCTTAAGTTTGCTTAGCGTTTCCTCTGGCTTGTCATATTTGACCGAGCCTTCTTTGTTGGAGTTACTGCTTGGAGATTTACCGCCTACATTCGAAACCACTTTGACTGGCGCAGGAACATTACTGTCATCTGCAGCAATTTTTTTCCCTTTGGCTGCAGCGTGTACGACCTTATCTCGGTTTGCTGTCATGATATCAATCATCTTGAGTTCATGTTGCAATACTTCTCGGTTGGTTTGACCCGCGACAAACTTAAGCCCGGAACGCCCTCCCCAAACATCATTACCATCAGTAGCGCGGTAACGGTTATACCAATGCCAATTTTTGTTTAGNACAGCATCTTGAATGCGAGTTAGTTTNCGTCTGCTTACACGAGGGTTNTTACCAAATAAATTTTTGTAAATGCCCTGTGCTAATTGCTTGTTCCCCTCACTAGTAAGATGGATGCCATTGACCGTTAACGGCTTTCTGTTTTTTTTATAAAGACCGCTGGAAAGCGAGAATAGATCAACAAAATCAACTCCCTTCTCATTGGCAACTTCGCGTGTAACATCAGTATATTTGGAAAGTCGCTCATTGTTGGCAGCACCATCCGGCAAATTAGTTTGTCCTAGGTTTTCATGGGCAATGGGTGATAGCAGCACAATGCGCGGAGCACTCTTCCCATTATATTTCTTCCCTTTAGTCTCATCGATCCACTTGGCCAAGTCCGCACGGTATGCATCCGGACTATTGTCAAAAGACTCGTTGTACCCCCAAAAGGCAAGAATGACGTCCGCCTTAGAAATTTCGAGATAAGCATCTGGACTTGGAAAACCATTATTTCGAGGACGGTTGTTCACTTTATCTCCTCCAAAACCGTGATTTCGAAATACTAACTCTTTATCGCTCATGGTGCCTTGAATATAACTTTCAAGCCATCCGTGATGCTGCATGCGCTCTGCTANGGCATTTCCAATAAGCACAACATGCTCGCCTTTTTTAAANTCCAGGGCTTGCCCGNAACTCCCAGCACCTAGANCTATNATAATCGCCACGGTTAAGCTAAGAAGCCTCGCTTTGATATGTTGGATTTTGTTCATCATATTAAAATTATTATTGCTTGTTCCCGCCTCCGAAGAAAGAAGCCTCATCGGATATTACTTTTACTGACGGAGAGCCCTTTGGACCTTATTCAAGCGGATCGCTAGAATTAACAGCGAAAGCCCTCAAAGTAAATCGAGAAAACCCTGATTCCAAAGGGTTATAATTATAAGATTTCTTAGCCAAAAGCCGCTCGAAACAGCTCAATGCTCTTAGCCACCCCCTCGTCCGCCGGAGCCTTGCCTTCAAACTCCAATGAAATATAACCGGAATAGTTTACATTCTTCAAAATCTTGGCTACTCGATTATAATCCAAATCCAANGTATACCACTCTCCCCCGCCATAATAAGTCTTAGCTTGAACAAAATCTGCTTTAGGAGCGACCATCTCCAATTTGGGATAAGGATCTTCAAGAAAATTCCCTGTGTCCATCAGCAGTCCGAGCCAAGGAGAATCAATAGCATTAACAATGCGCAATAANCCTTCTGGAGTNCGNGTTAGCCCCCAATGATTTTCCAACGCTAGCATGACGCCGCAATCCGCAGCCTTCGGAAGGCATTTCTCTATGGAGTCAATACACCACTTGAAGCCATCATCCAGAGTATATCCTGGCAAGATTGGTTCTTTGCCGCGCAATTCCATTAGTTTATCAAACGACTTTACCGTTCCCCAGCGCCCGGAATTTAACCGAATCGATGGAATCCCCATGCGATATGCAAGTTCGATGCATTTTTTTGTATGCTCGATATTTCTGTTACGAACTTCGGGATCGGGATCAACAAAATCCTGATGAATGGAAAGGCAGATTAAATCTACTCCATTCTTAAAGGCATGTCTTTTGAGCTTCTGCAAATATCCATTGTCTTCTGAATCCATCTGTCGATGCAGTATGTCCACTCCTTCAACACCAATTTGTGCAGTCTTGTCGATTACCGTTTCGATTGAGACTTTGGGATCACGAAAATGCCAGTATGAGTATGAGGAAATCCCCAATTTGATCCTTTTGGCTTTTTCCTCCAAAGAAGGTTGCAAATCTGTAGTCGCACAGCCTGCTCCCGCTGAAGCGAGAGCCCCAAAAGCCGTTGTTGAGCCAATAAACTGACGCCGNGATAACGACTGAGATGTGTTTTTCATGCCCGGCCAGTATTGTAAGGCTTCTTTTGAATGTCCAGCACCAGCAAAAAGCCGTAGGCTTGACGTAGCGGGGGCAGCAAAACTAATCTCCCGCCGCTTTTGACATACCGACAATCGGGATGTTTAAAAAATATTTTACGAAAGATAACCGTGGAAGTCTCAATAACCGACCTTTCTCCCTGTAGGAAACAACTCCGTATCGAAGTAGATGCTGAAGCTGTGGATGCAAAATTCGATGCCGTCGCCAAGGACTTTCGCCGCCAAGCTCACCTCCCTGGGTTTCGCCCTGGCAAAGCTCCACTGGCTAACGTCATGCGTGCATACGCAGATAAAATTGCTGATGAAGCCAAACGCGCTCTAATGGCCGACAGTTATGGGCAGGCCCTTAAGGATAAGGAATTAAAGCCGGTTATAATGCCTGAAATTGAGGAACTACAGTTTGGTCGCGGAAAACCCTTTCAATACATGGCTACAGTGGAAGTATCCCCTACTTTTGACCTTCCCGAATATAAGGGGCTTGAAGTAGAAAAAGAGCGCCGCAGTGTAACTGAAGATGATGTCAATAAGGCCCTCGAAAAATTACAGGAGCAACGCGTCGAATACCGAGATGTTGACCGGCCCATGGCTGAAGACGATTTTGTAGTTGTTAACTACAAGGGAACTATTGACGACAAGCCTATCACTGAAATGGTAAAAGTAGCCCGCGGTCTTAGTGAGCAATCCAACGCATGGTTACATCTTAAACGTAACCCGCTGGTCCCTGGCTTGGTTGAAGCTCTCATCGGAAGCAATAAGGGCGACAAAAAAACCGTGCCAGTCACATTCCCTGAGGAATTCATATACGAGGAATTGATAGGAAAGGAAGGACAATTCGAGGTTGAAATTGTTGAAATCAAGGAACAGTCCCTGCCTGAACTCGACGACACTTTTGCAAAATCCTTTGGGGCAGAAAGTATAGCCAAACTTAGTGAAGGCGTTGAATCGGATCTTAAAAACGAACTGGAATATTCTGAGAAACAATCTATTCGCAATCAATGCGTCCAAAAATTACTCGACGATGTCAGCTGTGCCCTACCAGAGACGATTGTCAACCAAGCAACCCGTGCCGTAGTTCACAACATTGTACAATCTAATCATAATCGAGGTGTATCCAAAGATATCATCGAGGAGAACAAAGACGACATTTACAATAATGCAAAGTCCAACGCAGAAGTGCGAGTGAAGGCCAACTACATTCTCGCACAAATTGCTGATAAGGAGGGAATCAAGGTAACGGAACAAGAATTAAGCCGCCAAATTTCTGCCATGGCCATGCAACAAAAGATTAAACCTCAAAAGCTGGCCGACCAGCTCAAAGAAAACGGTGGAATCTATGAGGTGCAAGAGGAAATTCTCAACGCTAAAGTAATAGATCTTCTTGAAGAAAACGCCAAGATCACCGAAATCGATCCTAAACCTGATGCTGAGGAGGATTGCTGTGATAATCCTGGGGAGGATTGTTGTGATAACCCCAAAGCTCCCAAAAAATAATTCTCAGCCTTATTTTAAGGGTTTTNTAGCCCTCTTATTGTTTGTTGCCTGCTCGGCAACGTGTTCCTTTTATTGACTTAAGCTTAAGCTTGCGGAGAATTGGTGGGCGTGCCTTTTTTTTGCCAATTCGATTTTGTGCGTATTAGTCTGATTTCAGGCTTAGCTATAATCGTATTTGGTTCTGCACCTTCAAATGTATCCCACGCGGCTGAAGCAGAAGGCGCATTTTGGAACAATCACATCCGACCTCTATTTAAAGCTCAATGTTGGAAGTGCCACGGGGGAGCTAAGCAAAAAGGGGGGCTAGATCTTCGCACAATTATTTCCACACTAAAGGGTGGCNACTCCGGCTCCCCGGTCATATCAGGAAAGCCTGAAGAGAGCCTCATATATAAGGTGCTCCTNCCTGGCGCAGACCCNCATATGCCTCCCGGTAACGATAAGCAGCTTCCTGAAACCGATTTGTCTCTCGTTAAGAATTGGATAGAAGCCCATATGATCGAGGGAGACGCCAGCAAATGGGCCTCGGCATCGGCTCCTGCTTATAAGCCGCTGCAACCATTGCCTCCTTCCGGATTGGCTGGATCAAGGGTCATCGATGATTTAGTACGCAATGGGTGGNAAAAAAATAAGATTTTACCTGCTAATCAGACTAGTGACCGATCATTTGTAAGGCGTATTTATCTCGACCTTATTGGCAGAATTCCCACTCCCATGGAGCGGCAGGNGTTTCTTCTTAATACTCATATCCGCAAGCGAGAAACCCTCATTGATACCCTACTTGCGCATCCTGAATTTGCTTCTCACATGCGGGAGATGTTTGATGTCCTTTTACTTGGCCGTGTANATCAGGAAAAATTAGANCGNAGAAAAGATAACAGCTGGCACTCCTACCTTGAAGCTGTGTTCCGAGAAAATCGGCCNTGGAATGAATTTGTTGGCGAAATTATTTTGGCGAGATCAAAAGATAAACGTAATCGGGGTGCAGCATGGTTTCTATACGAACAAAACAATGACCATCAAAAGATGGCCGAATCGATAGCCCCAATTGCATTCGGGGTCGATGTGCAATGCGCGCAGTGCCATGACCACCCAAGTGCTCCGGAAATCAAGCAAGCCCACTACTGGGGATTGGTCACAGCTTTTAACAGAAGCAAAAATGTGAATACAAATAATGGCCCCGGACTATCCGAATCAGCCATAGGCGGTTTTATAAGCTACAAGAATCTTTCCAAAGTTAGCGCCCCAGCTGAACTAACATTTTTAAATGGAAAATCAGTCACTGAAAATAAGCCAAAAAACGGAAAAAAAGAAACGGATGACCCTTCCAAATACCTGATTCCCCCCACCGAAAAAAATACTCTATCTCAACCTAAGTTCTCCCGCCGTGAAGTTTTAGCCTCAGCTGCATTAACGGATAACCCTAGACTCGCCAAGGCCTTCGTGAACCGAGTCTGGTCAATGCTTATTGGTCGCGGAATTGTACATCCAGTTGAGGAAATGAGCTCAGAATACCCTCCAAGCCACCCTGAATTACTTAATTGGTTAGCGGTCGACTTCGAGAAATCCGGATACGACATAAAGCTACTGATCCGCAATATTGTGTTAAGCAGAGTTTATCAATTAGACTCGGTCCCACCCGGGTCGAATCTGCCTCCCCAGAGCTCTTTTGCCGTTGCGCTGGAAAAACCCCTGCATGCAGAGGTTCTTTTTCGCTCACTTCTTGTCGCTACAGGCCAGTGGACAGGCAGAAGCGGCATAGTGTCGCCTGATGCTAAATCATTGCGCTCCGTTTTACTAAAACGGTTTCCTGATCTATTTCCTCGTCAATATAATGCCTCAATACAACAGGCCATGTTTCTTTCTAACAACCCTATGGTGCGCGATCTTTTCCAGCCCCAAAACGAAGCTTCTGATGGATTAAACCTGCCTTCCATTTTGCTCAANATGNCNGACCCCGCTAAAAAGGTTTCAAAAGCATTCGANAATGTTTTTGGACGCCCCCCAANCAAAGAAGAATTATCCCAATTTGAAGAATTTCTACTTAAGCGCCAGAATCGTCCATCTAAAGGAATCGAACAAATGTTGTGGGCGATGGTTTGCAGCCCTGAATTTTTGATGAACCACTAATGGAAAAATCTCGCCCATTAAAACATGATCAGTGTGGAAGCCCTGAACACGGCTTACATCGTCGTCGTTTTTTGGAGGGATTAGGCGGGGGTGCCGGAGCAATATCTGCGGCAAGCTGGGCAGGCCTATTTTCCAATCCTATTTTTGCTGAACAAACTAAACGCGCCCAGAAACGTTGTATTCTTCTTTGGTTATGTGGTGGCCCAAGCCAATTTGAAAGCTGGGATCCCAAGCCCGGCAGATTGACCGGTGGCCCGTTTAAAAGCATCCCCACTACCTTACCCGGAATACACGTAAGTGAGCTCATGCCTAAGTGTGCAAAAATTATGCACAAGCTCTCTGTTGTACGGTCGATGAAAACCGACTTGGAAAATCACAATACAGCAATTGATTTGTTAAACCGTGGCGACAAACCTCGTCCTCCATTTGTCCGGCCTACTCTTGGATCCGTTTTGGGCCAGCAACTTGGCCAACTCGACAGCCCAATTCCAAATTTTATATTGCTTGATCCATGCCCTGAAGGAAATGAATTCAAGGGATTCAAAGCAGGCAATTGGGCTGGATGGTTGGGTGCGGAATACGGCCCGGTTCGGCTGGGGGGTCAATACAAGCTACCTGACGTCAAGCGATTGGCAGACATTACAACTGCAGACCACGAGGAACGCGAACTACTCCGTCAGTTTATTGGTCGGAAATATGAAAACGATCGGAAAAGCGCCGCCGCAGCTTCTCAAAATGCTGCTTTTGCTCGAGTAAAGGGCCTTATGAGCTGTGCCGACTTATTCGACTTAGAGCGACTCCCACAAAAAGACCGAGATCGTTATGGCCCAGGAACATTCGGACTTCACACCTTGTTATCTCGCCACTTGGTCGAAAATGGAGCCCCATTTGTTATGGTTGCAAATGGCATGCCATGGGATAGCCATGTGTTTCACAACGAGATATACCAGATGGTAATTCCAGATCTCGACAATATCATCTTTCAGCTCATGACAGACCTCGAAGAGCGCGCTATGCTTAAAGATACTCTCGTAGTTGCCATGGGAGAGTTTGGAAGAACTCCAGGGATTAACGCAGCTCGTGGACGAGATCATTATCCTCAGGCATGGAGCCTTATGATGGCAGGCTGCGGTATTAAGCAAGGCGTGGTAGTTGGAGAAACCGACAAGGACGGATATGGAGTTATTAGTAAGCCATACAACGAACGAAATCTGTTCGCGACAATTTTTGCCGCTCTAGGCCTCGATCCACACAAACAATACAACCTTCCCGGCCTACCTGAATTTCACTATGTGGAGGAAAAATCAGCTCCAATTCATGAACTGCTTGCTTGAGTTATGGATACATCTGAAACACAGCTCTCGGTAAAGGCTAAACTTGAAAAAGAAATTAAGCTGCCCTCCGCCGCACTAGGGTTGGCTCTATCAGAAAATGATGACTTTTGTCATGTAACGGGAATGGACCGTGGGGTTCATCAGGTTAATATTGATTCAGGCAAAACTAAAAGAATTGGCGAACATAAAAGTTATGCCGCCTCTGTTGAGCTTCTGCCAGATCGTCAAACGCTTATTTCTGCTGGTTATGATGGTCATATTATCTGGCACGACTTGGCTAAAAAAAATGTCCATCGAAATATAAAAGCTCACAATTTTTGGAGTTGGCAAATGAAAATTTCAGCCGACGGATCAAAATTAGCCAGTGTTACCGGTCAGTATATTTGCGGTGGTTACAAATATGAACCTGCACCTGAAACAGAGCCATCCGTATGTGTTTTTGATACTAAGACCGGCAAATCTCTAGCTAAATTTCCTCATGTCCCCCCGGTACAGTCGCTAGCATTCAGTCCGGATAACCGATTCTTAGCGGCTGGCAATCTCATGGGAGAGGTTCGTGTTTGGGATTTAGTTAAATCCCAACAGGTCGCCAACTGGACGACCGGGGCCTTCACAGGCTGGGGAATCATCAAGGGTCACTACTATACAGGCGGAATCTTTGACATGTTCTTCTCGCAAGAAAGCAAAGACATTACGCTCTGCGGAATGGGTTCAACTAGAGATCCCGCCGCTGGTAACGGAAAACAGCTTTGGCAAAAGTTTGACTGGCAGGCTTCTCCACCAAAAAAACTTGATGAATCGCACTCCGGCGAGCATGGCGCAGGTCTTATGGAAACTCTTGTTCAGCATCCTTCCGGCAAATATTTTGTAATGGCGGGTCGGCTGTTCAAGGGGAATTGGAACGTTGCTTTCTTTGACACAACCTCAGGGAAACTCTTACACTCTTTTGACTGCGGGATGCGTTGTATCAAAGCNCGCTTCAATGCGGCCGGAGACAAATTGTTCATTGCAGGCGCTGTAAGCCAAAAAAACGACATTAAGAAAAAAGACAAACCCAATTTTGGACGAATAAAAATCTTCACTATAACTTAACATGCAAGAATATATAGAACGCGTTATCGACCTTACCGACCCAAATGAAACCGAGCTTCTTAACCTCTCTGCAGACGATGCTCGCCATCGCATGCTTTCAGGCTCTCCTGACTCGATACGTGAATTCGATGGCTCATTTGCTCTTATTGCAAAGGACGGAAAATCGGTTAAGCTAGCTCGCTCTCTAGACCGCCCTTTGCGCTATTTCTTGGCCAAGCAAATTGAAGGGCCCGCCTTAATTGTCGCACACAGGATTGATAGCATTCGGCAATGGCTTGAAGAGCAGGGTTTCGGGGATCAGTTTCACCCATATTACACACGCATGGTCCCCGCTCATTATCTCGTATCGATTCAACTCGTGGGCTGCCCCGATCCGGATCCTATATACGAACGTTTTTTTAATCCGGTTCGCAACAAATACACAACAGATCTAGAGCCTATTGGTCATGACTACATTGCTGCACTTAAATCGGAAGTAATCAAATGGATCAAGCGCATACCCGAAAGCGAACCTATTGGATGTTGTTTTTCAGGTGGAATCGATAGTGGAGCTGTTTTTCTCGCAACATATTCTGCGATGCGGGAGCTTAATTATGATTTGGGAAGACTGAAGGCATTTACACTCTCATTCGGAGACGGGCCAGATCTTGAGCAATGTAAAAATTTCCTATCCCAATTAAATATGGACATGTTTCTCGAACCAATGGATGCCAACCTTGAAGACATCGATGTTGCTGAAACTATTCAAATCGTAGAGGACTACAAAATTTTAGATATAGAATCTGCCTCTATGGCTGTAGCATTATGTCGAGCTATACGTAAAAAATATCCCGACTGGAAATATCTCATCGATGGTGATGGTGGAGATGAAAATCTAAAAGACTACCCTATTGAAGAAAATCCCGAGTTAACCATACGTAGTGTGGTTAATAACCAGATGCTTTATCAGGAAGGCTGGGGCGTTGGAACTATCAAACATTCGCTTACCTACTCGGGCGGATTGAGTCGGTCTTATGTTAGAACATACGCNCCGGCTCATCATTTCGGCTTTAAGGGTTTTAGCCCTTTCACTCGCCCTGATGTAGTTGAAGTTGCTGAAGGAATTCCATTCATTGAGCTGACTGACTTTGACGTTGATAAGCTTTATGCATTAAAGGGAGATATTGTTGCCAAAGGTATTAAGTCTGTTCTTGGCTTTGACATGCCTGTATTCGAAAAACGCCGATTCCAACACGGAGCCACTTCAGTCAACTCACTACGTGAAAATATTCCGGCTCAAGAAGGCAAACTACGCAAAAAATTCTTGGAGCTTTATTCCTAATTCTCCCAACATTCCTGAAGTAAATTTCCCGGAAAATCCCTCCGCGCGAAGCAAGTGGATCCGACAACTCCGCCAGCCAAAAAATTCTCTCGACGAAAACCGGCCCTACTCTGTCATTGTCGAAAAAGAACTTGCGGCAGATGGCCAGATAGTCGATGGCCTGACGATATTTCTAACTAATAAAGAATGTTCATGGAGTTGCTTGATGTGTGATCTCTGGNAAAACACACTCGATAATCCCGTCTCTCCTGGAGCTATCTTAAAACAAATTGACTACGCGCTTGCCCATGCCGATAACAATCTAGGAGGCTTAGGCACGCTTCAACAAATTAAACTCTACAATGCTGGAAGCTTCTTTGACCCTAAGGCGATTCCAACATCTGAGGATGCTCAAATTGCCAAAAGGTTGGACTTGTTTAATCGCGTGATTGTCGAATGCCACCCCTCCCTAGTGGGAGATCGATGTCTAAGATTTAAAGAATCGATAAGAGGCACTCTTGAAGTCGCTATTGGACTTGAAACTGTTCACNCTGAATCTTTAGACAAGCTTAACAAACGTATGACCCTTGAGGATTTTCAATCTGCCTCCTCTCTTTTATCCGAAAATAATATTGATCTTCGGTCCTTTGTTCTNCTACAGCCCCCTTTTGTACCTGAACATGAATCTGTCGATTGGGCTGAAAAAACCGTTGAATTCTCAATTTCCTGCGGGGCAACTGTTTCATGCATTATTCCTACTCGAACCGGTAACGGCGCCATAGACTCATTAGCCATTTCAGGACAATTTCATGAACCTAACTTAGATCAACTCGAAGATGTAATGGATAGATCTTTAGGTAAGCCAGAACACCGCGTTTTTGCGGACTTGTGGGATTTGGAGCGCTTCTCAAGCTGCGAATATTGTTTCAATAAACGCAAATCTCGCCTTTTGGAGCAAAATCTTTCCCAAGTTGTTTCTGATCGAATCACTTGCTCCTACTGTCATTGACCCATTATCGCATCAGGCTTAGTTTGGCTTTGTATGAAAATTAGTCACCCAGTTGTGAATCGACTTGAGACTTACCTGTCTCAATCTCCAAAACTTGGAAAGGACGTATATATATCAAATACAGCTATTGTTTTTGGTGCAGTCACTATCGGAGATAAGGCAAGTATTTGGTACAATGCCGTACTTCGCGGTGATATTAATGAGATTACGGTGGGTGAAGGCACAAACATACAGGACAATGCTGTCCTTCATATTGCCGATGACTTTGGTTGCCATGTTGGCAAATATGTTACTGTTGGNCATTCAGCAATTGTCCATGCCTGCCGTGTCGATGATGAGACACTGATCGGCATGGGCGCGACCGTCCTNGANGGAGCCATAATAGGNAAACAATGCATTATCGGAGCTAATGCTCTTGTAAAACAAGGCCATAAAATACCCGACGGATCACTGGTTCTAGGCAGCCCAGCAAAGATTATTCGTCCTCTTTCAGAAGANGAACGNGCCTCNCTAAAAGGCTGGGCAGATAAATATGTTGCGAATGCTGCCTATTGCATTGAGAAAAAAATCAACGTTGGCTCCCCCTTATCTTCCTAATTTTTCTTTGCTCCTTTGCCTTTCCTAAAGCACAATGCGCGCGCTCAAATACGAGTAGGGCCCATAGCTCAGTGGTTAGAGCAGACGACTCATAATCGTTTGGTCGGGGGTTCAAATCCCTCTGGGCCCACCATTTCTTGATGCAACCCTCTAAAGGCAAGCTGATCTTTGACGACCAGTGCGAATTCTGCCTCTGGTCGATTTGGCAGTTGCGTAAACTTGATTGGTTCAAGGTGATTGAATTCATTCCCCTTGCTAAGGCTAGTCAAATTATGTCCAGTCACTCAATTACCCCAGAGGCTATGCAATCCAAGATGCATTATATTTCTCCCTGCGGACATGTGACAGCCGGAGCCGAGGCTTTTCGTGCTTTCGGGAAAAAAATTCCCATTCTTTTTCCTTTAGCTGTTATGCTTCACATTCCCTTTGCTTTAAAGCTGGCTTCCTTCATATATATGAAACTCGCCGTTAATCGATATGCTATAAGCCGCCTAATTAAATGTTCCTCTAAAAATTGTTCTACTCACCGCAAAACTTGAAAACATTGCCGGACTCGTCTCCTCTTGGCACACTTCGCCGCTCATGAGGGAACTCTTCCTTGCGTGGTCAGAATCGCTTGAGCAATTCGTCCTGGAAGTAATTTACGGGCAACGTAAAGGTAAGCGCGCTGCAGTACTTCGTGCCGTCCTCTATTCCCTTTCGAAAGTTTTTACTGTGGCTGTAATAACAAGAAGTTATTTATACAACCTTCGAATTCTACGTGACTCCACTTTGGGAGTACAGGTAATCGCCATAGGCAACATCACAGCTGGGGGTACAGGGAAAACACCTGTTGTCGAAAAGTTTGCGAGAGAATTACAAGATGCTGGAAGGCATGTTGCTATATTAAGCCGGGGATATAGGTCCAAGCCTGCGCCGGCTCACCGCCGTATATTAAACAAACTTTTGCTACGTGATGATATAACGCCTCCCAAAATTGTTTCCGATGGCAAATCGCTTCTTCTCGACTCAGAAACAGCCGGGGACGAACCATATATGCTGGCTTCAAATTTAAAGGATGTTGTTGTTCTTGTTGATAAAGACCGCGTCAAAGCTGGCAGATATGCTATCGAAAAGTTTGGATGTGATACTTTGCTTCTAGATGATGGTTTTCAATACTGGAAACTTCGCGGGCGAAGGCGAGACGTTGTCTTGATCGATCGCGAACAGCCTTTTGGTAATAACGGTAAACTGCTTCCACGAGGNACACTCCGTGAGCCGCCATCACATCTATCCCGTGCGAGTATAATTTTCATCACTAAAAGTGACGGAAATACTGAAGCTTTGCGGGCTAAAATTGCNAACTACAACTCGAAAGCAAGTATCATCGAATGTGTTCATAGTCCTCTTTATTTTGAGGATGTTTTCACTGGAGACCAACACGGCTTAGATTTATTAAAAGGAAAAAAAGTTGCTGCTCTTAGTGGAATTGCTTTACCCGAAAGTTTTGAGAAGAGCCTTATCTCACTTGGAAGTGAATTGGTATACTCAAAAAGGTTTGTGGATCACCACCGTTTTTCACAACAAGAAATCCTCAACGCCATTAACCGCAGCAAAACTCGTCAGGCAGATATGATTGTTACNACGCAGAAAGATGCTGTTCGGTTCCCTAAAATAGATCGCCGTGATTTGCCTATCTANTTTATGCGTGTTGAAATCCGTATCTTAAANGGCGCTAAAGATTTTCAGGATTGTGTACGTCAAATTTGTTTCCGCTAGCCTGTGAATGCATTTCTTTATTTCATCTCCTCCTTATTCGTAATGCTTATAAGGTTGCTGCCCCTTAAATTAGTTTGTTTCATTGGAAGACAAATTGGATTTGTGTTTTATTTCATAGATACAGGCCATCGCAAGATTGCTGTGAATAACCTGACTAATAGTTTGGGTAATTNNCATTCAGAATCTGAAATCANTTCTNTAGCAAAAGAAAACTTTCGCCGGTTAGGTGAAGTTTACTTATCTGTTTTAAAGACGGCTCATATATCTCTAAAAAACCTTTCTGATATTCTTTCCGTAAAAGGATTAGAGCATCTGGATCTTTCCCAGCGCAATGATGGTTTAAACCCTAGTTTTATGTTTGCTATAGGACATTTCGGTAATTTTGAATTATACGCCAATGCTGGACTATTTGCCCCGGAATTTGATGTGGGAACAACCTATCGCGGCTTTAATCAACCCTGGGTTGAAAAACTAGTAACTAAGATTAGAAATAGATCAGGTTGCCACTATTTTGATCGGCGTTATGAAGGGAAAAAACTCATGTCTTTTATGAAGCGCCCTAATTCCATCACTGGCTTACTAGCCGATCAAAATGCAGGTCGCTCCGGAATTAAACTCCCTTTTTTCGGCCTCCCTTGTTCTACAAACCCTGCACCCGCTATTTTCTCACTTCGATATAATTTGCGCCTTCATTGTTGCTTGTGCAGGCGTGTCGGGCTTGGGCGTTGGGAGCTTGAGCTCGGACCAGAAATTATCACTCACATCAACGGAAATGCTCGGTCAGTCAATGATATCATGTCCGATATCAACGCCACATATGAAGATTATATACGCGAAGACCCTGCTAATTGGTTTTGGGTTCACAATCGATGGAAGCGTCCTGAACGAGCAAAAAAAGCACTCAAAAATTGAGCATTTGCCTAATTTAAATCCCTTTGGATTTAGATTATGAAGTGCGCATCGGCATAATGACGTATAGAAACGGGTGGTTTGCCTTTATCACCCCTGGACTCAGTTGGTCAGTAAACTCAAAATGTACCTCATCAACGTCGAGTGCTTTAAGTGGATCTATGAAAAATTGAGGATTAAAGGCTATTGATACCTCTTCACCTCCATAATTTATTGCCATCGTTTCTCGGCTCTCTCCTACCTCTGGAGAATTTGACGTAATGGTTAAATTATTTTCAGAAAATGTCATTTTTACAGAATTTGCCTTATCGCTTGTCATGATCTCCGCTCTACGCATCGCTTGTTGTAGCTCCTCCTTGTCCATTGTGACGCGTTGTTTTGATTCTGCCGGTATGACCTGCTTATAGTTCGGATATGCTCCCTCAACGAGTTTTGAGACGATTAACGTCTCATTCCCTTTTCCATCCTTAATCGCAAATGAAACCTGATTTTCAGTCTGCTGCAATTCCGCTTCTCCTTCATCCCCTAGAAGCCGGGCCAACTCTTGTATCGCTTTGGTGGGAACTATTGCTTCCGATTGTGCGTCTTCCGGCAGTTCTATGTCTTCCTCTGCCAAAGCCAGCCTTCGTCCATCTGTTGCTACCAATGTCAGCTTGTTTTCCTTAAATATGAAGTATAGCCCATTTAAAACATACCTATTCTCATCTGTTGAAACTGCATAAGCTGTCCTTTTTAACATTGCCTTTAATTTGGCTTGATCAAGCTTCAGTTTTGTTTGCCCCGCAAAATCCGGAAGTGGAGGAAACTCTTCGGCTGCCAATCCATTCATCCTGTAAAATGATGCTCCCGACTGAATTGTGCACTGGTTTCCATTTACCTCTAGCTCTATTTCCCCCCCTCCGATTTCTCTAGCAATACTTACAAGTTTCTTAACTGGCAGTGTAAAAGAACCTGGTGTTTCTACATTTGCTTCTTTTGAATTTGATATTGTTACATCCAAATCTGTTGCTGTTAGTGAAATTTTACCGTCCGCTGCACTGAGTAAAACATTTGAGAGAATGGGGAGCGTTGTTCTTGTGGACACTACATTCTGAACGGATTGCAAACCCGCAATAAGCTCCTCTTTTCCGATCTTCAGTTTCATCTGGAGGAGAATCATAGAATTCGCTCTAATGAAAAGAAATCTAAATTTAAGCAATCTTGGTATCTACAGACAGAAAGATAGATTAATAAAAGATCTCTTTTTAAAAGAAGTTTTATTATTAAGTACTG
>PAOJ01000060.1 GCA_002708005.1 Verrucomicrobiales bacterium
TTCAGTAAGTTGTTTTCGAGATAATGGATTTTTGTCATCCGGATTTCCCTCAAGNATAAACTNCGGCCCTTGAANGGGTGATAACTTGACCCGTTTTTTCTGATATTTTTTTACAAGATCCTCCCTACCTTGAATAGGGTCGTGNACCGAAAAGTGGGAAAGATAAAGAAAGAATGGTTTCTCTNCAGCCTGCTCTATAAAATCGAGCGCNATGGAGTTCAATCGATCCGTAAGGTATTCATCCTCCTTCCCTTCTATCTTCAGGCCTTCCATCTTGTAAGGCGGATGATAACCGCCCCTAGGACAGCATCCGTTCCAACTTGGAATCTGAACATCGAACCCCTGACTTAATGGGCCAGCCTGTTCATTGCCAAGATGCCATTTACCAAAGATACCTGTGCGATAGCCATTCGCCTTGAGAGCCTCTGCCAAGGTCACCTCCTTCAATGGAAGAGCCTGTAGTTTCTCAGCACTCAACAATCGCTGAAAAGTAAAATCACGGCGCCCCGATAGCCAATCGGTGAGATTCAACCTACCCGGGTATTTTCCCGTCATGATACTTGCTCGCGTGGGGGAACATACATGGCATGCCGCATAGGCGTTCGTAAATTTCACCCCCTGCTTGGCCAAGCGATCGATGTTAGGAGTGTCATAAAAAGAACTTCCGAAGCAGCCGACATCGCGCCAGCCCATGTCGTCCACCAAAAAGAACACCACGTTTGGCCGCTTGGCTGCATTGACCGACATAAAAGCAAGTACACAGCACAATACTATTAGGAAAATTCGTTTCACGGTAACAGGATTCTGCCCAATCCCCTACTACGTGGCAACGCTTGGCTCAGTTGAATTTTAGTTTTGCGAACAATTTTTTAGGCATCAAAACAGATAACTTTACTGTAACTAGGGCCTCAAAACTACTTTCGGGTTTTCGGGGCGGGATATTTATCAAGAATTGCTTTTAACTTTTTTGCCACATCTGGCTTGGCCTTATAATGGTTTTGTTTTTCCCACGGATCGGTCTCGTAGTCGTACAATTCATAATCAATTGGTACAGTTGCGTCACTATGGTTTTTCCATTCGACGAAACGATACCGTTCAGTACGAATCGCCCTCCCTAATTTTCGTCCACGAGGATAAGCATGAAAAGCGTGATCACGAACCCGGACTGAAGGGTTCTTCAAAACCGGCACCAAGCTGACTCCGTCGATTTGTTGCGGCACTTTCGGTTCTGGTAATCCGGCCAACTCCGCTACGGTCGGAAAGATATCTACAGTCTCTGCAAGTTGCCGTGAGGACTCGCTTGCTCGCGCAACCCCAGGAGCTGAGATCACGATTGGAATACGATTGGCTTGTTCAAAATTTGTATGTTTCGTCCAAATACTTAAATCACCCAGATGCCAACCGTGATCACCCCAAAGCACTACAATTGTGTTTTCCTCCATCCCTAACTCTTTCAACGCTCGAGTGACTTTTCCAATCTGCGCATCAACATACGTTGTGCTTGCATAGTAACCGTGAATCAGTTTGCGAGCCAGCTCTTGATCAATCTGCCCATCTGACGGGACTGGCTTAAAGGCTGAAATTTCTCCACCACGCTTAAGCGCTACTCTCGGTGCGTCTTTCGGAAACGATTTATTGACTGCAAGTGTAAGCTTAGCCGGGTCGTGCAAGTCCCAATATTTTTTCGGAGCAGAAAATGGCAGGTGCGGCCTTACAAAACCGGCGACAATAAAAAACGGTATGCCTTCATTTGCTCGGCGTGCTTTCGCAGCCTTCAAACGGTTGATCGTCTCCTTGGCAACGCGACCATCTGCATAATCCTCATCCTTGGCAATCGGAGCTTCAAATGCAGCTCCCCTCGGAAGCGAACGTATTTGGCCTAACTTTTGGTTTGTGAATAAAGCCTCCTCTCGGGTGAGTTTCCCGCCATCCGTACTATTAGGCACCAGATACTCGATCACCTTGTCATGAAAATGCGGCACCTCAAAAGCCTGCGGATCGCCAAGGTTCCCGTGCCCGATATGGAACACCTTGCCCAACGATTCAGCCCGATAACCGAATTGGGAAAAATACTGAGACATGGTCACCGCGTTCGGAATCACTCGGCGCAGGTGACTACCCAACCCATAAAGACCAGTCGAAGTCGAGTGCGCACCCAGCATCAACGTAAACCTCGAAGGGGCACAAACCGCCTGATTACAGTACGCTAGGTCGAAACGCACACCNTTCTCGGCCAAAGCGTCCATGTGCGGCGTAATCGCATGTTTATCACCGTAACAACCCATTGCCGGCTTCAAGTCATCCACCAGTAGCAACAATACGTTGGGCTTGGANAATGCGTTTGACTTGGCTAAGCCTAGAAAAANGACCGTTGAAAAAATTAGTATTCGTTTCATCCGAAAATTGGACGCTGGTAATCCGTTGAGGCCACGTTGATGCGATGGTAGGCTTTGCCAACAGANATAACGTCACGCGTTGAGATAGACAATGGAAGTCACAGAAGCAATTCGAAACCGCAAATCCACAAGAGCTTTTCTACCGAAGCCAGTGGATAAAAAATTAATAAAAGACATTTTGGAATGTGCCCGCTGGGCTCCATCCGGTGTAAACTCACAGCCTTGGCAGGTTGCTGTTGTCTTTGAGGAAACAAAAAATAAACTAGCCAATGCCCTAGCTAAATGTCGTGCTAACGGTGAATCTTCAAGGCAGGATTATGATTACTATCCCACCAAGATTGAAGAGCCTTATCTTTCTCGAAAAAAAGCATGCGGAAAAGCACTATATACTGCTTTAAACATACAAAAGGATGACATCAAGAAACGTAAGGAACAATGGATGAAGAACTATTATAGTTTTGATGCGCCGGTNGTTCTTTACTTTTTTATTGATGAAATATTAGAAACTGGATCATGGGTAGACTGCGGAATGTTTATTCAAAATGTAATGTTAGCGGCACGCGGATTNGGNCTTGAAACTTGTGCTCAAGCCGCACTTGCCGAATACCCGGATGTTGTACGCAATATTTTGAAAATTAATGATACAAAAAAACTAATCTGCGGAATGGCTCTCGGTCATGCCAACTACNAAGATACATCTTACCAATACCGTACAGAACGTGAACCGGTGGAAACATTCACAAGTTGGTTCAATTAATTTCCTTAATCCTATANCAGTATCTGATTCAATGAACCTGTACTATCNGCAAAACNACTACGNTTCAACCCCATCACCTGTNCTTGAGTCAACCAAAGATTAGCCAAAGGCGTTCCAGTAGGCATGTTTAAGTGCTGCCCTCCAGCACGTAGCTTCCCTCCACCTCTACCTGCCATAATAATCGGCAACTTATTGTATTGATGAGAGGCCCCATCACCCAAACCAGAGCCATAAGTGAAAACTATGTTATCAAGCAAAGTTGCCCCATTAGCCTCTTTTATTCCTGACATCTTTTCCACCAAATAAGCAAATTGCTCCATATAAAAACGATCCACTTTTGCCAAGTCATCCACAAACTTCGCTTGGTTATGCGACATTTGGTGGTGACTGCGNGGCTTATCAAATACTCCCTCAAACATGTAAGGAGTATTCCAACGCTCAGGACCAATCATCATTGTAGCAACTCTTGTTAGTCCGGTTTGCAACGCAACAATCATTAAGTCCCCCATTAAACGAATATATTCACCACGCGGGAGATACGCTGCTAAAGGCTCCTTAATGGAAGCCTTTAATAAACCACTTTTCATTCGTGCCATATTCTCCATTTGTTCCTCTATAGTTCTAATAGAGTCAAAGTATTCATTAAATTTATGGCGATCCTCCGTTCCTAATTCACGCTGAAGCGAATGAGCATCCTCAAGGACCAAATCAGTGATGTTACGAAAATTTTCCGCATCCCTTGTCCCAAACAATCTACGATACACCTTTTGTGGATCCCTCATAGAAGGCGCAACATGTCCAGTTCCATACCAAGAAATATTGTCGAAGTGGATGGACTCCACATTATCCTTATGACTATTACAGCTAAACTCCAGTGTCCTGAAGGGAGTATCATCCCCGACATAATCAGCAACAACATGATCAAGCGTACGATTCAATGGCCAAGCGGAAGATTTAATCTCATACGGAATAGCACTACTCAAAAAACAACTTCCACANTGAGCATGAACATCCGTACCGTTTTGATAAACACGATCCAAACCGGTAACTAAAGTTACATGTTTTTGAATTTTTTTTAGTGGCTCAAGCGTTGGCGTCCACTCAATAGGCTGATATCCACTTTTATAGATATCCGGTTGATCACGCCTTCCACCAAGAAACCCCTGAAACTTGGGCACCTCAGTTAGTGACTCCCCAGGAAAAAAAGATCTTCTTACTACACCAATTGGAACATAGTAAACCGCTAAACGAAGTGGTGGTTTAAACGAATTANCTCCTTTAGCTATTGACTCTAGCCAAGGTAACGAAAGGGTGGAACCAGCTGCCCCTTTTAAAAATGTTCGTCGATTTATCACGGAAATATCATTTCGGTTCATTCAAAAACGGCTCGCTAAGGATGATACTTTTCAGGAGNGGTTGAAAGCGATAATCCTTTTTTTTAGCCTCATCAGCAATAATTTCTAATGCCGGCAAATCAGCTGCAGTTAACTTTCTACCAAGCGCAAAGGATAATATATGTCCAGANAACGCTTTCACAAAACGTGGTTTTTCCGCCAGAATCGCATCTTTAAATTCTTCGATCGAAGAAAAATCATGCTTACGGAATAATTTACCCGAAGAGTCGACCTTTCGGCCATTTTCATATGAGTCTCGCCATGCACCAACCGGCCCGTAATTTTCCAACGCAAAACCAAGCGGATCAATTTTCAAGTGACATCCTGCACAATCCGGCCGGTCTCGATGCGCAACCAAACGTTCGCGAAGCGTCAATGTTTCATCGTGTTTTCCCTTTATAATTTCCGGCAAAGACGGAACATCAGCAGGTGGAGGTTCAGGTGGGTTATTGAAAATTACTGTCAGCATCCANGCTCCGCGTGTAATCGGTTGTGACCGGGTAGGATTTGAAGTCATGGTCATCACGGCCGCGTTGGTTATAATTCCACCCTCTCGCCGACTTGTAAGAATCTCTCGTTTATAGGCCAAGCGCGTTGGCGGCAATCCTCCTGTTCTTTTTCCATTCTTATACCAATTGGAAAGAGGACNACTTCGATAACTAAAATTGGAATCAATTAACTCATAAACTGGGCGATTTTCGACCAGAATAGTTTCAAATAATAATAACGGCTCAAGCATCATATGCATACTAGTCCTGTAAGCATTCGCATAAAAAGTCGGNAACATGATTCGATCTGGTGTTGAAGTAATAATTCGCTCTAACTGAAGCCACTGAGAGGGAAAACTATCGCAAAATCGCTTTAACCGTTTATCTCCCAGCATACGCTTTAATTGCGCAGTCAGAACCTCTTTCTGACTTAGAGTTTTGGATTCTGCTAGCCTCAATAGTTCCTCATCAGGAATGCTGCCCCAAAGAAAAAAGGAAAGTCGTGAAGCTAAATTAAAATCATCGTCCACCCCCTTAATAGGGCGATCGTAAAGATACAAAAATCGGGGAGAACATAAAACAACTGAAGCTATGTCTTTCATACTTCGAGTAAAAGACTCTCCCTTGGCAATTCGGTATTGNACATTCTTNGTATATCTTGNAACCAATTCTGAGGTTACAGGCCTNCGAAAAGCGCTTCGAAGAAACTTCGATAATCGTTGATGAATAACTTGATCAAGCTCCCTGCCCTCCTCTTGTGGTTCTGCAAAAAATTCATCCCAGATACCACAATGTTTGGCCGTAAANGTATCACTATTCACAATAGATTGACTAAGCTTGTAAAANTCCTCCATCTGAATAGGAGACAACGAAANGTGATCACCTNGATTGTCAAATCCATGCTCAGCACGAAGGTCCTGCGGAAACGGACCCACTCCAGCCAGTCGAGGCTCGATCATCTGTGACTTACCAAGAGGCCTACTGCCAACATGTACTGTGTCTGGAATTTCNCCTGAAGCGGGATCAAAATATCCATAACTGCGCATCATTTTTTCCGGCAATGAANACACCTCCACATTCAATTCAAACAAATCTTTAACTGCATTATTATACTGAAAACGATTCATACGACGGATTGGTGTCTTTGGAATTAATCCACCCTTAGCAACAACATCATTAAGTATGCCNCGCAACTCACTTACCACTCTTTTCCTGTCAATGGGTTTTAGTTCCGACTCCCCTTCAGGGGGCATGTCACCGTTNTTAATGACATCTATNAGGTCCTGAAGAAGATCTATATTTTTACTNAGCGTTGCAGAAGTTTTTATCTCCAGAAGATTCACTTCCCCCTTCTCNTTNCCCCCTTCTCCATGACATTTAANACAATGTGATCCGAACATTTTCAGAACAGAATGTTCNGNTGAATTNGCACTTGTAGTACCGAAAGAAAACAGAATCAAGATGACGGTTAATCGCAAAAAGAACACAATTTATTGCTCTTTATTAAATGTTAATCTTAATTTGACCAGCCGCTGATTTCGAACTGGATTGAATACTCTTAAACACCCTCATATCCGGCAACTCTCGACCAATCTTGACGGTATATTTCCCTTCGGAATACACCTTAGGCTGGAATCGGCCATTTATAGATCGGGCTGTATATAGAACCTCTCCACTATCCTCCTCGATAACCTGTACAACGCAATTTTCACCATTGGAAAAAATGTACTCAGGAAGATAACCTGCCACCTTTCTCCCATCATTATCATCCTGTTTTACTGTTATCGGCCAACCAGGAAATTGTTCACTGTCACCATTTCTAACATCACAAAAGCGAGGCCAGCATTCAAATGTAACTTCACGATTTTTTTTATTAAACCGGGCGATACCAAAACCGTCAGCACGCTTACGTTCATCATTTCGGTCTTCCGGATTGGCATAAGCCATCATTGAAATTTTATTGCCAAGCCCATCCTTGAAATCCCCTGTCCACGGGAGCGGACTATTAAGCACAGGATTTGGCCCTGGTTTCTCATCTTCTGGATGCCACCAACGACCATAAATGGTATTTACCAATGCCGGCCCAGTAAATCCGTAGGGCCCATCACCATGTTCTGAGATACCATGCTTAACAACCACCGCAAGGTGTTGATCCCCGCAAAGATGCACCGCCCAAGCACGACGAATTAGTTTAAGAGCACGACGACTTGGTGTTTGAGGCCAACCGTTGCAATCTAAATCTGCCAGCAACCGATTTTTAGGGGCACCATGCATATGAACCGCTCCACAGAAAGCAGTCTGAGAAAGAACGCACTTCATCTCTGTCCCGGTCCAATCTGAACTCCAACTCTCNAAAAACTTTTCCTGACGAGGCCCNAGCAGTTCCAACTCTGGNAGATCAATCTTGCTCGGATCATATTTAGGATCGTTGATATGGTCGGGCCGCGGCCCCATCTTTGGTATTTTACCCGCTGGACCGCTTTTAAATTTACGATCCTCTAAAATTGCAAAATCAACTCCACCTACATTTAGATTTGTAAAGTAAACACCTATTCCACGATCCACAGGTTTCGAATCAACTGGATCCGGCAAGCTCGAAGTCTGCTGTCTCTGAACTTGATTCACATAATCAACCGGAAGACGATAGCCACCATCAGCATCACCACGAATTGTTGATCGCTTACCACTCTCCCCCCAAACATTGCCGTGACCAACATCGTGATCATCCGGAATACAGATCGTAGGTCGATCACGAATAATATCACGATACTGAAGTCCAAATTCAATCCAGCCAGTAGTATGCTCAGTATGACGATAGTGTTGGTCTCCACCAAAAAATAAAAGATCGGGATTAAGCTGGCGTAGATTTGCCACAATCTCATCACGCGGACCAGTAGTTCGACTAGAATTACATGAAAGATTCGCAACAACTATTTCATTCTTATCAACTGGATCACGCCGAATAACACCATCAAACTTAGCTTTGTCGCCATGGCAAACTCTATATTTTACATCCCTTTTATTATCCCACTTTTCGACACGAAAATGAACATCCCAACCTGGATAGTGCACCTCGGATTTCGCAACTTCAGTCCATTTCTCACCAGACAACTGAAGCTCCAATCTAGCCTCACGCTTTTCACCCGGCTTCAATGGAAATAACTGCGCTGAGAGTTTTAACACCTCGTCATGGTGAGTATACATCGCAAACGCAACCACCTGATCTCTAGGAACGTTCATGCTTGGCGGAGCACCCTTTCGCTTTCTCGGTGCAGGCTTTCCATTATTCCCTGCTCGTTCCCACCACTCACCTGTCGTGAGTAATTCTAAATTGGCAAATCCTTCACCAAATGGATTGGCAGCATCTGCAGATCGAAGAAACTCCGGCGTAACAACCAAGCCTCCTACTCCAACAGCTGCAGTCTTAATTGCAGTGCGACGATTAATTTTCATGTTCCTCTTACAAAAAAATATTTAGCCTTCACATAAGAAAAGAAAATTTACATCTATTGATTAGGGCAATTTAGCTATTTTTAGATTACGGTAATCTATAGACATAATACGATTACCATGTAACTGAATACCGACAGGACCTTCATCGATAGCCGAATCCGATTTGTAAGTCATCACCTTTTCCCCTTTTAGCCAAACACTATACTGTTTTCCAACTGCTTTTATTCTCATTGTATTCCAATCTTTAAGTTTAAGTAACTTTTTAATGTTTTTAGCCTCAACTGGATAACCCTTTCCTGGAATATACGGTGAACAAGTCATGTCTCTTTTAAGGGAGCCAGAAATCCCGATTTGAATCTGATCCTGATTACGCACATGAACTCCACTATCAACCGTTCCCTCACCAAACCTAAAATCAAACTCCATTATAAAGTTACGGTATTTATTTTCAGACCAAAGGATTGAGCCTTTTTTCTTTGGCCCATTCTTTATTTTTAATACTCCATCAACAGCAGAATACCAACCTGCTTCGCTATTGCCCTTTGGCACAACCCATCCAGACAAATCCTTGCCATTAAAAACCGATTTTAGTTTTGTCTCAGCGATTACTGTTGAAGCAAAAAACAAACTTACGATAAAAAAGAGAAACTTGGACTTCATAGCTGTAAATATTGTCGAATGAAACTCAACGGGCAAAGCAATTTTCTAAAAAGAATAATTTTCGACTACTTTTTTTTCTTTCGCTTAGCCCGTCGCGCCATGGATTCCTGTTCCTGCTGCTGAATAACTGACTCTCTAAACTCAGCATCATTACGCTGTTCAAATACAGTTAACATGGGATCCCCTGTCTTCTTCATCCACCCTTTAAGCCTGTCCTGTAATTGATTAAGCACCATTTTATGCTCTGAACTGTCTATAATATTGTTAAGACAATCAGGATCAGCTGAAATATCATACAACTCCTCTGGCACTCGATACTTATACATAGCCAATCGCTTGGCCAAACGAGAATTAGACTTCGCCAATGCCGCCATACGCCGGTAGGTTACAGTTCCGGTGGTAGCTGTAGCAAAAATACGTTGGCCATTGGACCATGGATTAAAGAGATAAAGATATCGTTTTGTTTGAACCGCACGCATCGGGTCTCGTGAAGCTCCAGCATTTTCATTGTATTCCTTAAACACATGATCCCTGCCTGATTGTTGCTTTCCACGAATCACAGATAAAAATGATCGCCCATCAAGTCGGTTAGGGTGTTTTGCTCCAACAATATCTAGCAATGTAGGTAACATATCCACCGCAGATACCATGTGGACATCATCAACACTTCCCGAACGAGTGACTCCTGGCCAACGTATAATCCACGGGGAATGCGTGCTATGNTGATACAACTGGGTCTTCGCAAACGGCAGCGGCATTCCATGGTCAGAAAGAAATATGACAACTGTATTTTTTGCTTCACCACTATTGTCGAGTGCCTCCAGAATCTTACCAACACAATCATCAGCTCGACGCACACTCGAATAATAAAGTGCAAGTTCTTCCCTTACCTTTGGATCATCAAATAAAAATCCAGGAATAGGCATTTCATCAGACTTAAATATTCTCGAAGGAATATTTGTATCTTTTCCCCCTCCTTTAACCTGACTCCAAAACGGCTTGTGCGGATCNGAGATATTTACAATTAAACAAAATGGCTTATTCGCATCCTTAGCCTTTCTAATTCCATCCAAAGTAGATATTCCAAATGAAGCAGCATTCTTAAAATGACCCTTACTGCCATCTGGCAAAGTATCGAGAACAGCATCCCAAGCATAAGGTTGATAAGGTGTGGAATGGGATACCTTGCCTCGTATGCCAGTAAAATAACCAGCTTTTTTCATTAGATCGACCATGTGAGGCCAGTCTGGATTTTTCACCTGATAAAAACCTTCTACCTTGTTGTTATGAGATATCAGACCTGAGAAAAGTACATTTCTACCTGGCATACAATTACCTACTGTCATGTGCGCGTGGGAAAACCTCATACCCTGACTGGCTAAACGATCAATATTGGGCGTAGTACCAGAAAGTTTGGATCCAAAAACACCAATCGAGTCGGCACTCATATCATCCACGGTTATCATTAATATATTTACTGGTGCCGCCTGAGCTGACAAACCAATCAATGAGAAAAATAAAATAAGTTTATTCATAAAAATTATTTACGTTTACGGCCACGATGAAAGGGAGAATTTTGTGGAATTTTTTGCATTGGCATCACTTTCCTTGGAAGAGAATTTACCAAGCGCATCTTAACCTTAACCAAACCTGGATCAGAAATAAGATTCTGAAATTCATTTGGATCAGTTTCTAGATCATACAACTCTTCAAATCCATCGCCATAACGAATGAAACGATATCTTGAATCAGCGATAGCTAAAGAAGGTTTGTCCTCTTTCCAAAACTGAAATGCAGTCAATGCAGGCTCATCTTTGATAGCATTTGGATTTTTCAACTGGGGTACTAGTGAATTTCCATTACACAATTTTGGAACTGGCAAATCTGCAAGCTCGCAAAGGGTCGGATAAATATCCGTAAGAGTCACAGGCTGACGAGTTCTAACCCCATCAACACTAACCCCTGGCGCATGCACAAAAAACGGGACTCGTGTTGTTTGATCCCACAATGCAAATTTTTCCCAATTTTGTTTTTCACCAATATGAAACCCATGATCACTCCACAAAATTATAATGGTATTTCCCTTTAATGGTGAAGAATCTAATCCATCCAGTAAACGTCCCAGCTGGTAGTCCACATAACTAATGCTAGCGAGGTATCCCTGCATGAAAATCTTCCACTGCTTATTGTCTCTAACCCACTTATGCCATCCTTCTCGCCCATGGCTATGAGCATCCTTAAGGTCATCTTCAAGATGCTTAGGAAGCTTAACATCTTTTAATGGATAAAGATCAAACCAACGCTTAGGAACCTCCCAAGGTATGTGTGGCCTAAACAAGCCAACAGCAAGAAATAATGGCTTATCTGTTGGTTGATTCATTTGATTAATGGCCCAGTCAGTTACAAGGTGATCTCCATAACTTTCTTCCGCTTCCAATAGGGGCGCAGCACCAAATAACTGGCTGAGCACGCCTCCCCCAAGAGGTCTACCAGAAGTTAATCCTAACTCCTTGTCAGAAATAAGTCTCGGTCTTGGCCAGTCTGAAGATATGGGATCATTCGGATCTCCACGATAATCATCCCAAGATGAAGGATCATTTTGAGAATCACCTGGCGTCCATTGTAACGTATGAAAAATCTTCCCACCTCCAACAGAGCGATATCCGTGATTTCGAAAATGTTGTGATAATACTACTGCATCCTGAAGCAATGGCGACTCGTGCCTCCATCTGGGACCATGAGCACCAAACATATTCCTGTAAATCCCAGATCTAACTGGATGAACACCAGTCATCACGGCAACACGTGATGGATGACAAGCTGGTGCAGCACAATGAGCATTGGAAAACGTAACAGACCGTTTGGCTAATCGATCAAAATTTGGAGTCTTAATCCCAGGGTGATTATCTAATGGCGAAATATAGTCATTTAAATCATCAATCGATATAAACAATACATTTGGCTTAGCGGCAGAAACTAATGGAACCAGCACAAACCCAAACCAGAACATTAACAATATTACACGCATGAAATTAAGCCATCAGCTCCTTTATTGGATCCCCTCCAAACTGGCTCATTTGCTTAAACCTCCCTGCATGAAAATATGTCAACTTGTTATCATCTAACCCAAGCAACCTGAGTAAGGTAACGTGAAAATCTCGTAAAGGATGCACCGCTTCTACAGCCTTAGCACCAATTTCATCTGTGGCACCAATTGTATGGCCAGCCTTAACTCCTCCACCAGCTAACCAAACATTCATCGCGTCAGGATTATGATCACGCCCATATTTGATTCCACCGCGTATACCATTATCAGGTGTACGCCCAAATTCTCCCATCCAAACAACCAATGTTTCATCGAGTAATCCTCTTTGTTTAAGATCCTTGATTAATGCAGTTATCGGTTGATCCACATTATGAATGCGAGACGCATGAGCTTTGGCAATATAATCGTGACTATCCCATGTGCTGGCATAGAGCTGAACAAATCGCACCCCCTTCTCGACAAGCTTACGAGCAAGTAAACATCGTCGGGCAAAATTATCCGTAGGCTCCTTGCCTACTCCATACATCTCCTTAATTTTATCCGTCTCATCATCAATATTGACAATATCCGGCACCTGCATCTGCATACGAAAAGCCAGCTCATAATTCTTCATTCTAGCAACCAATTCCTTGTGCTGAGGATGCTGTTCAGCATGTCGCTGGTTAAGTTTAGACAGAAAATCTAAATTTCGACGTTGCTGCTTTCGAGTTACTCCTTGTGGTGGGTTAATATCAAGTAATGGAGAACCCTTTGGCCGCAGTGCAGTAGCCTGAAACGATGAAGGCAAAAAACCATTCGACCAGTTAGATGCACCACCCTGCGGATAGGAAAGCTCAGGCAATACAATAAACCCTGGAAGGTCGTTGTTCTCCGTTCCAAGACCATAATTGACCCAAGCACCCATTGCCGGATCTCCACCAAATCGATTACCGGTATTTACATGATAATTTGCAGTCGGATGGTTAACTGATTCAACCTGTAATCCCCGATAAAAACACAAATCATCTGCTACATCAGAAAGTTTTTTCCAGTGCTTATTCATGTCTGCCCCACTTTGCCCGGCTTTGTGAAACTCAAACGGACTCTTAACATAATATCTTTTGCCCGAACTCATTGGACTCTTATCTTCCCCAGAAGCGTTGAACTCCTGTAGATGCAATTCATTGAGTTTGACCTTGGGATCAAATGTATCGATATGGGATGGTCCTCCTTCCATATAAAGGAAAATACAATGCTTTGCCTTGGCCAATGGAAAATGAGGCTTTTTCGCAGTCGCTGCTTGGGCGGACTGCGCTATCATCGAAGTGAAAGCAACACTGCCTAAACTGGCATTAAGTCCATAAAGAAAATCGCGACGGTTCATGATATATTGATTGGCTTCCTAAATAATATCTCCACCGATCGATGGACGTCGAGTCGCATTTCTTCCTGAAACATAATTCTTCTTATCGTGAAAGTGGTCATCGTCACCAAAACGCTTAAACAAAAAAAACTGCAGAAACAGTTTTCAATTTACTAATATACATAGAGAAATTCATTTGCATTAAGCAAAGCCAAACAAAGATCCGCTAAACCGCGTGTTCGTGCATCAACTTGGTGCGGTTGAAGATCCGGTTCATAATCCTGATACTCAAACAGTTTCTCTCTAAATGTAAAAGTTTGACCAGTATTCTCCTCATTTGCAGTGCGTAATATCTCAGTAGGATAAGTTCGCGGTATGGGATTACGTGCAGTTTGTTCTTTTGATGCCGCCTTCCAAAGCTGGAGAGCAGAATCAATCTCAAAATTGTTTGGCACACGACCAAATGCGAGTCGAAATGCCCTCTTAACTGCCTCATTATCGT
>PAOJ01000061.1 GCA_002708005.1 Verrucomicrobiales bacterium
TCAAGTGCCTCCAGAATCTTACCAACACAATCATCAGCTCGACGCACACTCGAATAATAAAGTGCAAGTTCTTCCCTTACCTTTGGATCATCAAATAAAAATCCAGGAATAGGCATTTCATCAGACTTAAATATTCTCGAAGGAATATTTGTATCTTTTTCCCCTCCTTTAACTTGACTCCAAAACGGCTTGTGCGGATCAGAGATATTTACAATTAAACAAAATGGCTTATTCACATCCTTAGCCTTTCTAATTCCATCCAAAGTAGATATTCCAAATGAAGCAGCATTCTTAAAATGACCCTTACTGCCATCTGGCAAAGTATCGAGAACAGCATCCCAAGCATAAGGTTGATAAGGTGTGGAATGTGATACCTTGCCTCGTATGCCTGTAAAATAACCAGCTTTTTTCATTAGATCGACCATGTGAGGCCACTCTGGATTTTTCACCTGATAAAAACCTTCTACCTTGTTGTTATGAGATATCAGACCTGAGAAAAGTACATTTCTACCTGGCATACAATTACCTACTGTCATGTGCGCGTGGGAAAACCTCATACCCTGACTGGCTAAACGATCAATATTGGGCGTAGTACCAGAAAGTTTGGATCCAAAAACACCAATCGAGTCGGCACTCATATCATCCACGGTTATCATTAATATATTTACTGGTGCCGCCTGAGCTGACAAACCAATCAATGAGAAAAATAAAATAAGTTTATTCATAAAAATTATTTACGTTTACGGCCACGATGAAAGGGAGAATTTTGTGGAATTTTTTGCATTGGCATCACTTTCCTGGGAAGAGAATTTACCAAGCGCATCTTAACCTTAACCAAATCTGGATCAGAAATAAGATTCTGAAATTCATTTGGATCAGTTTCTAGATCATACAACTCTTCAAATCCATCGCCATAACGAATGAAACGATATCTTGAATCAGCGATAGCTAAAGAAGGTTTGTCCTCTTTCCAAAACTGAAATGCAGTCAATGCAGGCTCATCTTTGATAGCATTTGGATTTTTCAACTGGGGTACTAGTGAATTTCCATTACACAATTTTGGAACTGGCAAATCTGCAAGCTCGCAAAGGGTCGGATAAATATCCGTAAGAGTCACAGGCTGACGAGTTCTAACCCCATCAACACTAACCCCTGGCGCATGCACAAAAAACGGGACTCGTGTTGTTTGATCCCACAATGCAAATTTTTCCCAATTTTGTTTTTCACCAATATGAAACCCATGATCACTCCACAAAATTATAATGGTATTTCCCTTTAATGGTGAAGAATCTAATCCATCCAGTAAACGTCCCAGCTGGTAGTCCACATAACTAATGCTAGCAAGGTATCCCTGCATGAAAATCTTCCACTGCTTATTGTCTCTGACCCATTTATGCCATCCTTCTCGCCCATGGCTATGAGCATCCTTAAGGTCATCTTCAAGATGCTTAGGAAGCTTAACATCTTTTAATGGATAAAGATCAAACCAACGCTTAGGAACCTCCCAAGGTATGTGTGGCCTAAACAAGCCAACAGCAAGAAATAATGGCTTATCTGTTGGTTGATTCATTTGATTTATGGCCCAGTCAGTTACAAGGTGATCTCCATAACTTTCTTCCGCTTCCAATAGGGGCGCAGCACCAAATAACTGGCTGAGCACACCTCCTCCAAGAGGTCTACCAGAAGTTAATCCTAACTCTGTGTCAGAAATAAGGCTCGGTCTTGGCCAGTCTGAAGATATGGGATCATTCGGATCTCCACGATAATCATCCCAAGATGAAGGATCATTTTGAGAATCACCTGGCGTCCATTGTAACGTATGAAAAATCTTCCCACCTCCAACAGAGCGATATCCGTGATTTCGAAAATGTTGTGATAATACTACTGCATCCTGAAGCAATGGCGACTCGTGCCTCCATCTGGGACCATGAGCACCAAACATATTCCTGTAAATCCCAGATCTAACTGGATGAACACCAGTCATCACGGCAACACGTGATGGATGACAAGCTGGTGCAGCACAATGAGCATTGGAAAACGTAACAGACCGTTTGGCTAATCGATCAAAATTTGGAGTCTTAATCCCAGGGTGATTATCTAATGGCGAAATATAGTCATTTAAATCATCAATCGATATAAACAATACATTTGGCTTAGCGGCANAAACTAATGGAACCAGCACAAACCCNAANCAGAACATTAACAATATTACACGCATGAAATTAAGCCATCAGCTCCTTTATTGGATCNCCTCCAAACTGGCTCATTTGCTTAAACCTCCCTGCATGAAAGTATGTCAACTTGTTATCATCTAACCCAAGCAACCTGAGTAAGGTAACGTGAAAATCTCGTAAAGGATGCACCGCTTCTACAGCCTTAGCACCAATTTCATCTGTGGCACCAATTGTATNGCCAGCCTTAACTCCTCCACCAGCTAACCAAACATTCATCGCGTCAGGATTATGATCACGCCCATATTTGATTCCACCTCGTATACCATTATCAGGTGTACGCCCAAATTCTCCCATCCAAACAACCAATGTTTCATCGAGTAATCCTCTTTGTTTAAGATCCTTGATTAATGCAGTTATCGGTTGATCNACATTATGAATGCGAGACGCATGNGCTTTGGCAATATAATCGTGACTATCCCATGTGCTGGCATAGAGCTGAACAAATCGCACCCCCTTCTCGACAAGCTTACGAGCAAGTAAACATCGTCGGGCAAAATTATCCGTAGGCTCCTTGCCTACGCCATACATCTCCTTAATTTTATCCGTCTCATCATCAATATTGACAATATCCGGCACCTGCATCTGCATNCGAAAAGCCAGCTCATAATTCTTCATTCNAGCAACCAATTCCTTGTGCTGAGGATGCTGTTCAGCATGTCGCTGGTTAAGTTTAGANAGAAAATCTAAATTTCGACGTTGCTGCTTTCGAGTTACTCCTTGTGGNGGGTTAATATCAAGTAATGGAGAACCCTTTGGCCGCAGTGCAGTAGCCTGAAACGATGAAGGCAAAAAACCATTCGACCAGTTAGATGCACCACCCTGCGGATAGGAAAGCTCAGGCAATACAATAAACCCTGGAAGGTCGTTGTTCTCCGTTCCAAGACCATAATTGACCCAAGCACCCATTGCNGGATCTCCACCAAATCGATTACCGGTATTTACATGATAATTTGCAGTNGGATGGTTAACTGATTCAACCTGTAATCCCCGATAAAAACACAAATCATCTGCTACATCAGAAAGTTTTTTCCAGTGCTTATTCATGTCTGCCCCACTTTGCCCGGCTTTGTGAAACTCAAACGGACTCTTAACATAATATCTTTTGCCCGAACTCATTGGACTCTTATCTTCCCCAGAAGCGTTAAACTCCTGTAGATGCAATTCATTGAGTTTGNCCTTGGGATCAAATGTATCGATATGGGATGGNCCTCCTTCCATATAAAGGAAAATACAATGCTTTGCCTTGGCCAATGGAAAATGAGGCTTTTTCGCAGTCGCTGCTTGGGCGGACTGCGCTATCATCGAAGTGAAAGCAACACTGCCTAAACTGGCATTAAGTCCATAAAGAAAATCGCGACGGTTCATGATATATTGATTGGCTTCCTAAATAATATCTCCACCGATCGATGNACGTCGAGTCGCATTTCTTCCTGAAACATAATTCTTCTTATNNTGAAAGTGGTCATCGTCACCAAAACGCTTAAACAAAAAAACTGCAGAAACAGTTTTCAATTTACTAATATACATAGAGAAATTCATTTGCATTAAGTAAAGCCAAGCAAAGGTCCGCTAAACCGCGTGTTCGTGCATCTACTTGGTGCGGTTGAAGATCCGGTTCATAATCCTGATACTCAAACAGTTTCTCTCTAAATGTAAAAGTTTGACCAGTATTCTCCTCATTTGCAGTGCGTAATATCTCAGTAGGATAAGTTCGTGGCATGGGATTACGTTCAGCTTGTTCTTTTGATGCCGCTTTCCAAAGCTGGAGAGCAGAATCAATCTCAAAATTGTTTGGCACACGACCAAATGCGAGTCGAAATGCCCTCTTAACTGCCTCATTATCGTCTCTAACTTCCTTGAGAATTCGCACTGCAAAAGCCAAAGCTCGATCAGCTGATTCTTCACTATTGAATAACGAGAACACCTGCGGTGTTACATTTGAACTATCCCTTAATTCACAAGACTTATCAAAACCTGGTTGATTAAAAGTTGCCATGAACGGATCAGGTTGCCCCCTTAACTTTAGAGCATAAATCGACCGACGATTACGCTGCTCAGGTTTAACATCAGGAATATAGCTCGGGGCAAAAGTCCCCATGATCATTCTAGGCTGAAGAGCCGCCTCTAAATTCATATCAGGTCGAGCAGGAATACCTCCGAGTTTTTGATTCAGCTCTCCGCTCACTGCCAACATCGCATCCCTCAACTCCTCTGCAGCCAAGCGGCGCGGCANAAAAGCGGCATAACTATTGCCGTCTGGATCTAATCTAGATAATTTTTCTATATCCGGATGCAGACTCGCTCGTCGATACGTTTCGGATGTCATAATAANCCGATGGAGNTGNTTCANCGACCAACCGTTTTCAANAAATTCAGATGCCAACCAATCAAGCAACTCTGGATGCGTCGGNTTTTTNCCCGTAGCNCCAAAATTATTTGGATTACCNACTAATCCCCGTCCAAAGTGATATTGCCACACTCGNTTTACCATAACACGGGCAGTAAGAGGATTNTCTTTATGAACAATCCAGTTCGCCAAAGCAAGACGACGGCCCTTAAATCCTTTNGGAATTCTAGCCTTCAATTCTATAGCGCTTAAGACAGCAGGCTCAACTTTTTCTCCAGGTGAAAACAAGTCTCCTCCTGTAAGTATTGCTGATTGCTCGACCACACCTTTACCCATTGGATCTGAAGGACGAAATCGACGTCGATTGACGTTTCGATCAAGCCTTGTTTTACCATTATAAACCGAATACGCAATTGGAAGATAGCGATCAAATCCCCAACTAAATAATATATTCCACTTTCGCCCAAGTCGTTCTCGCCCAAAATCGTTCGGCGTAACTCGCTCCTTTGGCAATCCAGCTAGCATTGCCTTGTTTTCATCATTACGAAGTTGATGATATTTTTTGTGAACTTCAAATCCGTCTGTATTCTCATTAGGATGAAAAGCAGCGTTAACTTCAGCAAATTGAGTGTTTGCGAATATTGCCTGCATTGAGTAATAATCACGAGTTGGGATTGGGTCAAATTTATGATCGTGACAACGCGCACATTGTAACGCATGACCTAAAAAAACCTGACCAACAGAATCCGTCACATCATCAAGAAAAAACTGCCTTGTTACTCGAGCAACTGCCATTCCCGTCTGCTCCCAAGGACCCATTCGAAGAAACCCGACTGCAATTTTATTTTCTATTTTATTAGGGGCTATCTCATCACCAGCAATNTGCTCACGGACAAATTGATCATAAGGCTTATCATTGTTTAGAGAACGAATTACATAGTCACGATAACGCCATGCATTAGGCCGTTCGAAGTCATTTGCAAAACCTGAACTGTCAGCATAACGAACAACATCCAGCCAATGTCTACCCCACTGTTCACCGTAATGAGGTGAAGCTAATAGTCTTTCAATGAGATTATTAAAGACATCCGGGCCTGACTCAGAAAGATACCTATCAATCTCATCTGGCGAAGGAGGAAGCCCAGTCAGACCATAAGTCGCACGACGAATCAATGTCGCAGAATCTGCCAACGGCGCTGAAGATAGCCCCTCAGGAAGTTTAGCATTTATAAAGCCATCAATCGGATTAGGGGAATTGGAGGGCAACTTCGGCCGCTTAACTAGCTGATACGACCATAAATCAGCCGGATCATACCTTCGATTTGTCCATGTATCATCTAATCCGCCACTCGTTTTCACCTGTAAACCACTGGCTTCTCCCCAGGGATTAGACTCTTTTAGAATGGCCATAATACGTTTGGAATTAGGCCAGATTGCACCAGCATTAATCCATTGTTTTATATAACTGATTTGATCAGGGTTAAGCTTGTCATTATCCTTGGGAGGCATGGCCGCCCAATCGCTCTCGTGTTCCCTAGTCACTGCCAAGTAAAGAGGACTNGAAAATGGATCACCAACTACAAGCGAAGGTTTTTCACTTTCNCCGCCNGCGAGAAGACCATCCAGAGTACTCATGTCTAGCCCTCCCTTAATTTTGTCCGGATTATCCCCGTGGCAAACAAGACACTTGTTCTTAAAGAGCGGCTGAATCTTCCTAACAAACAAGACATCTGCTCCAATATCTTGAGCTAATGCATCTCGAACCAGGAAGAAGCAAAAAAAAGAGAAAAGAATTAGAGAAAACCGGGTCACGCAAAAAAGAAAAATAAAACTAATTCAGACTAATTACAAACATAACACCCNGCACAATATCAACGCTGAAGTGAATNAGACCTTTTAACTTTATTACCTAAAATATCTGAACAAAGTATTTCCACAACAAATTCCCCGTCAGGTAAGTGCTGATCAAAACTCATTGTAGCAGAACGACCATGAGGTTTAACTTTCGAATAACTTTTCAACTCACTGCCATCACTATCTTTCCCCTCCATAATAACCCTAAGTTTATATGAAAACTGAGGAAGCGTTTGATCATCGACCTCCCAATTAACGATTAAATCGTTTTTGATTAATTTAGCTTCAAATTTAGACAAGCGGATTGGATCGTATAAAGGCTTCTTCTCTGTTCGCATAATTGCGTGGCGGGATGGATTTTTTACGTTTGGCTTAGTTGTTTTTCCTCCTGCAGTCATAAAGTAAAAAGGGCCAGTCGAATCCTCAGCAACTCCGCCATCCCAATTAGTTTTATAATTAAACGATCGTTTACCTGGATCTAAGTCCCAATAGTTTACAGAGTAACGACCCTGTTTAAAGGGATGCCACTCTCCATTTAACTTTCTTTTCCAGCCTCCGCGTAAATTCGTAGTTCGAGGGTTCTTTCCTGTCTCCAACCAATCCTCAATGAAAGCATCGGTGCCTCCTTTAAAAAATACATCCTTCGATGCTACATCCATTGTTACAAGATGTGTCCAAACCTTAGTTTTCTCTGACTTTGCCCAGAAACCATAAAATGTATGATTGCCAGACGCCCAACTTCGTGAAACCAGCGTATACCAAACATCAGGATCCCAGCCTAATTCAAAATTCCATGACTTCAAACCAGTACCTTCTCCCCCAAATTTTTCAGTAAGAGTCCCCGGCCCACGATGTATCGCTCTGATTGGAGCTTTGTGATCCTTATGATCCCAAATTGAGAAAATGAAATTGTTTCCACGAGGATGCTTCTGAATTCCTGCATATCCAGATGCCCCTCCTCTCCACCCAAGAGCCTCGTAGTAAGTATACATCGCTACACCTTCTTTTGGAACTCGGACTTCATTAATTAAAATATCTCCATCAAAATTATCGTCAAAAACAAAGTGAGAAGATGGAGCAGCGTTTTGCCCAGCTTCAATAGCAACAAAAAAACACAAACAAATCAGACTTAAATAATTCCTCTTTAACTTAATCCTATTCAAAAAAATCATGCTATTTTGTTTTTATTTTAAGATGAAAATTTATTTGGAATTATCAATTCTTAAATGACTCTGAGCTTAAATATTAAGCATAAAATATTTCAGCCTAACTCTTCTAATGCTTTATTAAAGATTGAACATGGTCGCATCGCATCTGCAGCCTTTTCAGGATCTGGTTGATAGTAACCGCCAATATCAATGGAACACCCCTGAATGTCGTTAAGCTCCTTAATAATTGTAATTTCTTCTCTTTTAAGAATATCCGCGCATTTAGAAAATTCAGCAGCAAACTCAACATCTTCAGTTTGGGCCGCCAAGGCCTGAGCCCAATACAAAGCCAAATAAAAATGGCTACCTCGATTATCCAATTCATTGGCTTTTCGAGATGGCGACTTTTTTTCATCAAGTAATAGCCCAATGGCATCATTCAATGTTCTAGAAAGTATCAAAGCACGTTTGTTGTTAGTTTTACTTCCTAGGTCCTCTAAAGAAACTGCAATGGCAAGGAATTCACCAAGAGAATCCCATCTCAGATGGTTCTCATCATTAAATTGCTGCACATGCTTTGGAGCAGATCCTCCTGCACCTGTTTCAAACAATCCGCCACCAGCAAGCAACGGAACTATTGAAAGCATTTTTGCACTGGTTCCTAACTCAAGAATAGGAAATAGATCGGTTAGATAATCTCGCAAAACATTGCCTGTAACAGAAACTGTATCGAGACCGTCCTTACAACGCTGACATGTAATACGAGTAGCNTCAACNGGTGAAAGAATCTCAATGTGCAAACCATTCGTATCATGATCAGGNAGATATTCGTTTACTTTCTGNATAAGATTACGATCGTGAGCACGATTATCATCCAGCCAAAAGATCGTATTAGCACCAGTCGCTTTTGCTCTGGAGACAGCAAGCTTAACCCAATCACGTATAGCAACGTCTTTCGTTTGACACATACGCCAAATATCACCTGACTCAACATCGTGGCTTAACAAAGTATTACCATTACTATCAATTACACGAACAGTACCGCTACTAGGAATTTTAAAAGTCTTATCATGCGATCCATATTCTTGGGCCTTTTTAGCCATAAGACCAACATTGGATACATTGCCCATAGTCGTGACATCAAATGCTCCATTAGCCTTGCAGAAATCAATCGTTTCACGATACACACCAGCATAACTACGATCAGGAATTACTGCTTTTGTATCACAAGGCTTACCATCTGGACCCCACATACGGCCTGATGTTCTAATCATTGCTGGCATAGAGGCATCAATTATAACATCACTTGGCACATGCAGACTTGTTATACCACGGTCAGAATCCACCATCGCCAATTTCGGCTGTTGTGAATACAAAGCTTCTATATCTGCTTTGATAGCTAATTGTTGATCTTCAGTTAATTGATCAAGTTTAGCATACAAATCTCCAATCCCATTATTTGGATCAAACCCGATAGATTCTAATTCTGATGAATATTTTCGAATAACATCCTCATAAAATACTGAAACACAATGCCCAAAGATAATTGGATCACTTACCTTCATCATAGTGGCCTTCATATGCAGTGAAAACAGAACACCCTCCTTATTCGCATCAGTGATTTCATTAGAAAGAAATTGCCTTAGTGCACTTACGCTCATCACACCTGAATCTATCACTTCTCCTTCAAGTAAATTTAATCCATCCTTTAAAACTGTGATTTCACCGTCTGATTCCAATGTAATTTGTACTTCATCTGCATTCTTCATTACATGAGACTGCTCACTTCCATAAAAATCACCAGACTCCATGTGGGCAACATGAGATTTTGAACTAGCTTCCCAAGGCCCCATAGAATGCGGGTTTTTCTTTGCATAATCTTTAACAGGCTTAGCGACTCTTCTATCGGAATTACCTTCGCGTAAAACCGGATTTACAGCCGAACCCAGTACTTTTCGATACCTCTTGTTGATTTCCTCTTCCTCTTCGTCCTGAGGCTCTTCTGGATAATCAGGTATATTATAGCCGTGTGTTTGAAGCTCCTCAATAGCCGCTAACAGCTGGGGTATTGATGCACTAATATTTGGGAGCTTTATTATATTAGCTTCTGGTGTTTTTGCTAAAGAACCAAGTTCTGATAAAGCATCAGGGATAAGCTGCTCCTCATTTAAATTTTCTGGAAAGTTGGAAATAATACGACCAGCAAGCGAAATATCTTTCAGCTCAAACTCTATTCCAGAGCTCTCAGTGAATGAACGCAAGATAGGCAGTAGTGAATGAGTCGCCAATGCAGGCGCCTCGTCTGTTTTCGTATAAATTATCTTTGCAGTAGACATGCGATTATTACCCAGTAATGAACGGGAAACTATCATCTCACACTACANTCTTCAATTAACTTTGAATGTACTTCTTAAATACTTAATAAGACAAAAAAAAGAGGCCGGGCACTAGGCCCGACCTCTGAAATGTGTTCTCAGTTTGGTGAACTCACCAAATTAATTTTTAGCACGACCGAATGCGGCAGCGTCGCTGGCAGGGATCGTTAGCGGGCTAGCCGCATCAGAATCTGTCCAAGGACCGTTCACAGTCGGAGCAGTTTGCAATGTGCCATCAAATGTCACAGTCACTGTACCGTCAGCATTGCGAACAACGCTAATAGTAGGTGCAGCTGCAGACTTTGTACCTAACAACTCAACTTCAGCAACCTGCATACAGCATCCGTTAGAAGAAGCTGTGGTGTTGAACATAAGTGTGTAGTCAGATGCTGCTATCGCACTGTCNATCGCAATAACTTGACGTTGGAAACGTTCTGTAAATGCTGGAACAGTACCTGAGGCNATAACTGTATCACCGCTCTTTAGTTCGAATGTAGCAGGATCACGCTCAGGTGCATCATTAGCTGATGTCAGAGCCAATCCTTTAACAACACCGCCACCTGTACTAATTGAAAGACCGGATGGAGTATTATTCTTACCGATGAAGTTCAAGTACTTGGTTTGAGCATTATCATCAATCGCGTTAGGTACACGCTCTCCACCTGGGCTGTCCTCTGAAGGAAGCGCAGCTGTTGCGTCACCAGGAGATGTGATATCTGATAGATCAGACAACTTCGTCAACAACTCAACCTCAGCAACCTGCATACAGCATCCATTAGAAGAAGCTGTGGTGTTGAANATAAGTTTGTAGTCAGTATATGACGCAGTGTTATCAATCGCCCATGCTTGACGCTCAAAGCGAGCACCAAATGCTGGTACATTTCCAGATGCAATATCTGTCCATGTTGAACCATCATTAGAACCCGATAGAGTGTATGTAGCTGGATCACGCTCAGGTGCATCATTAGCTGATGTTAGAGCAATTCCAGAAACAATACCGCCACCTGTACTAATNGATAGACCNGATGGTGTGTTATTCTTACCAGTGAAGTTCAAGTACTTAGTCTGCGAATTGTTATCAATCGCAAGTGGTACTCGCTCACCGCCTGGGCTGTCCTCAGTTAGAAGAGCAACAACTGCATCACCTGGAGTTGTTAAATCAACCATTCCTTCTGTAGGATCTGCCAATGACTCGTTTGGAGCTTGAACTGCTGATTTCACAAATGCCATGTAGTTAGCATCCATGTTACCACCAACCTTGGTCAAACGCACTGTTGACTCACCAGCTAGTTTCACACGTGAAATCTGGCCGTCGTCATCACGTAGCGGGAAGAATTCCATACAATCCCAACATGCTGTAGGACCACCTTTGAACGAACCTTGAACTTCAACTGAATGACCTTCAGCTGTTGCGTCGCCAGTTACAACAGAAAGAGTACTGTTGATAGCAGCGCCACCAGAACTGAAACGTCCAATAACATTGTAGTATGTTTCAGCAGCTGGGAAGTCACGGGTGTAGTTGTACCAGTCACCGTCGTCGTTCCAGCCCATTTTGAAGTCAACATCCATGTCGAAGTCACCACGGCTACCATCGAATCCTGTGCTATCGGCCATACCAGGATGATTATCTGGAATTTCACGATAGTTAGGTGATGCGTTACCGCTGTTGTTGAAGTCGATACCGCTTACAGCACCTAGACCTTCATAAGCACCGCCACCTTCATTATCTTCAAAGGTGAACCATTCGCCACCGTCATAGTTGAAGTCTTCTACTTCAATGTAGAGAGTGTCTTCAGAATGAGGTGAAGTCATGATGCTGTATTCGTGACTACCAGTTGAACCGTCTGTGTTTTTCCACTCAGCAACAACTGTGTACTCTGTAGCAGGATCACCAGATGCATCAGCAGAAATGCTAGAAGCAATGTTACCGAGTGTTACCTCAGCATCACCTAGTATACTTGTTCCACCAACTTCAAGCTTTGTGAACTCAGCAACCTTAACACTTTCACCGTTGGCTATGCTGATGCTTACTGAGTAATCAGTATTATCAGTAACACCACCTGGAGAAGCAGAAGATAGTTCTGGNGCTTCAGGACCTGTCCATGTGAATGGAGAGAGGTAATCGCCAGAGATTGGCAATGCACCTGCTTCAACATCAGCNCCTTCATCAGAAGGAAGACTCCATGCAACAGCCATGTTATCGCCGCCGCCGCCTTCTTTCGTAATTATTTCTACGAAGTAAGCCTTACCAGCTTCCAGCAATACTGGAGCAGAAGTAGTCTCATCACCTGATGGCTGGAAGTTACGTACACCCTGCCAAGTTGATTCTTGNGTGANTTGNACCGCGTTAGCTGGGTCTTCATCTGTAGACAACCANAATTGNGAGTTATCATCTGTNGCAACTGCGAAGATATACTCACCAGTTTCTGGTGGGTGAATAAATCCGCTCACGTGCCAACCGTAGTTGTCACGAACGTTACCTGCAGGATTAACTTCAATGTCACCACTTTGTGGCCACTCAAAGTATGGAGCGATTGCAGTAGCATCCGGTGAATCCGGGAACTTTGCATTAGCCATCAATACTGGAATGTCAGTTGTTCCAATTCCGTGGTACTCACGAACAGTTAGACCACCTTGAGCCTCGGAAGGCGCAGGAGTATCACGTTTGTAAATAGATGGAACATAGAAGCTTGTAGAAGCTGACTTAGTAGCTCCTGTAGATTCTTTCATTGTAACCACAACTGTGTGACTACCAACTGGTAATCCACCGTCTGGGGCCAAAGTAATGTTAACTGTGTCACCACTCTTGCTAACACTAGGAGTAACAGCATCACCGTTCAGTGTCATTGTTACTGAACTTTGATCGATTGATGAAGCTGAACCGTTTTTGGCGACAACGTCGATTGAACCAGCCTTAACTAGTTTGTCTCCGTTAGCTGGGCTAACTGAAACCAATACTGCACGACCTGTATCAACACGATCTGTTGTGCTCTCATCAACTGTTGCTCCCTTAATGGTGTATGCCTTGATAGAGCCATCCACATCAGGATCGTTAATCAATGTCTTTTCACCATTAACCATTGAGAAAATCTCAACATTGGCTCCACCACCGCCTTCAAACCAGATGACGCGGAACGGGTATAAGCCAGCTTCAGTTACAACAATATCGAATGTTGTATCAGATGCACCACGGCCTCCGTTGAATTCACCAAGAACCTGAGCTCCTAGGTCACCGAAGTTAGCGCCGATAGTTGCCTGGAATCCGTCATCAGAGTTAACACCCAATGTGTAAGATCCTTTGGCCAAGTCCAGCAATGCGATGTACTCACCAGCAATACCGTCTGTAGAACCGCCCCAACCAGGGATGCCTGGAATTGGCTCGTCTTCCTTGCCGTTACCTTCATTGAAGTTACCAGCTGCACCAGGTGCGTCCTGGTTTTGGTTAACTGTTTCCACAACAACTGGGTAGTAGCTCCATCCTTCGAAGGCATCTTCATCGGCCTCGTTAAGGAACGCTTCCTCAGTGTTAGGATCAATAAACTCACCATTGATCTGCTTCTCAGCATTAACAATCTGGTTGCCATGAACATCTGCAGCACCACCAGTTTGTTCTACTGAAATCTGAGTGATGTTAGCGATGAAGCCAGAATCACCCTTCAAAGAACTAGCTGCTCGTGAGCTAGGATCAATTGAGGTGTAGTTTGGAACTGTAAAACTAAGTGTTTTAACGTTGATGTTACCCTTTTCATCAGAATAGGTAATTTCAATTGCGTGGTCTGTACCAGCTGGCAAGAAGTCAGGTGTGTTATAAACAATTGTTGTTACATCACCATCTTTAGATGATGAAGCTTCAACTGCTGCACCGTCGAACTTAGTTGAAACTGAATCAGCCACAAGTCCGTTACCTTCAGCGTCTGTCAATGAAACAGAAACACCACCTGGGGTGCCTTCGAATCCACTAACAATTGGTCCAGATGGCTTGTACACTTTCACGTAGAAGTCATCCACCCAGTGTGCTGAGTTAGCACCACCTGTACGACCAGCAAACAACCACTCAGGGGCTGTCAATGCAGGCCAGCCTGGAGGCAATGTTTCGTTGATCATCTGATAGCCCTTGTAGTTGATCTGCAACTGGCCACCTAGAATCTTCAAGCTGAAGTCTACCCACTCACCGTGAGTC
>PAOJ01000062.1 GCA_002708005.1 Verrucomicrobiales bacterium
TTATTAATCAGCTTAATTCATAGCGGGACAATAGTTTAGCTTTATAATTTTTAAAGTGGCAGGGGCCGGAATTAGGCAAATAAAACTGTATTTTTTTGTTCACTTTGTCGTTTTACAATCAAATCAATCAAAAACATGCATCTAATTTTATAAAGTAAAAACAAAACTTAATACCTAAAATACATTTAATTCAGTTTGAATAGTCCAATATTACTTAATTGTTCATCAATCCGATTTGGTTGGCATCAAAATTGCATATGAAACAAAGGGCTAGTCCGCACAAAAAGCATTATTTTAGAGGTGAGGAACGTATGTATTCCAAGTCAAGTTACTAACAAGTAGCAAAAAAATCTTGATTACCGAGTGTATTCAAACCCAAATGCACCGGGCTTAAAGCCTAAGCTAAACTGCAGAATCCTTTTTTCTTCAGTTATATAATTTTTTTAACCTATATTTATTAACGAGATATTATGAGCAAAGCTAAACTCGAATACATCTGGCTGGACGGCTACAAGCCGACTCAAAGCCTACGAAGCAAGACCATGGTCGTTTCTGACTTTGGTGGAACATTAGAAGACTGCAAAGTATGGTCGTTCGACGGCTCCTCAACCGAGCAAGCCACGGGCAACGATTCTGACTGTCTTCTCAAACCTGTTGCGCTGTACCCTGACCCAGACAAGATTGGTACTGACAACTGGTTGGTTATGTGCGAAGTCCTCAATGCCGACAGCACTCCTCACGAATCAAACGGACGAGCCACTATTAGTGATGATGATGATGACTTTTGGTTTGGCTTCGAACAAGAATACGTTTTGTGGGACAACGAAACCAATCTACCTATAGGTTTCCCTAAAGGAGGATTTCCAGCACCACAAGGCCCATTCTACACATCAGTCGGCGCCGCTAACGCTGTTGGTCGGGATATCGTAGACGAACACTTACAAATCTGTCTAGATGCCGGCTTAAATGTTGAAGGTATTAACGCGGAGGTAATGATGGGGCAATGGGAATTCCAAATCTTCGCTAAAGGGGCTGGTAATGCAGGTGATCAAATTTGGGTTGCTCGCTATCTTCTTGAGCGAATTGGTGAGCGCTATGGCATCTCTGTAAATTGGCATCCAAAACCAATAGCAGGCGACTGGAATGGATCAGGCATGCACGCTAATTTCTCCTGCGGAAAGATGCGGGACGAAGGTGGCGAAACGCTTATGAATGCAATATGTGAAGAATTCGGTAAAAACATTGCTGAACATATTGACGTGTACGGCGCAGAAAATAATCAACGCCTCACAGGGCTTCACGAAACTCAATCTATCGACAAGTTCTCTTATGGAGTTTCCGATCGAGGTGCATCCATCCGTATACCAGTAGGAACAATTGAGGATGGATGGAAAGGCCGGCCTAGAAGATCGCCGCCCAGNATCTAATGGTGACCCTTACCAGATTGGAGCAGTCATCATTAAGACCACAAAGAAGGCTCTTTAAATCAACGCCTAAATAGAATTCAAAAAAGGCCGGCATCCAATTGCCGGTCTTTTTTTATAATATAGAATTTTATAATATAGAAAAATCTAACAANGGCGATGGTCTCATTCTTATTCTTTTTGGGCTTCTTCATATTNTTTAGTCATTTGATTTTTCCTTAGATAATTTATTTGCGACTTACTTACCAGGGCTCCCTCCCACTTCCAAACTCAGTTTCCAATTCGTAGGATTATTAGCATCAACTAAAGGTTCGATTATTTGTACAGAGTAGCCTCCAATATCATCAACTATTGGCCATGGTGCTTTATTATTATATTTAAACTTTAACACTTCTACTCCTTCAGCATTTTCAATAGCCAACTTTTCTCCACCATTAGCCAAATTACCATTATACCACCCGTATACATCCAAACGTGGATAACGTTTAATAAAAGCTTTAGGATTACTATCGCTTGCTAAAACAATTAATTGTCCAGGATCAAGTTTAGCATTAAGCCTAAAGAGAAATTTAATACCCTTTAATTTATGCCAACTTAAATCAACCTGAGTCCGACTGATATTTTTAAGCTCAATAAATTCATAATCGCTACCTCCAATAGGATTGTACATAACCTCATTGAACTTCACTGGAGATCCAATTTTGTCAGGACTGAAAGAAGCCTCTGTAAGCGCACTCCATTTNCCATCTATACGAGTACGAGCCTTTACGGTTGTGTGACGTCCAAAAGTAATTGGATCTGTATATTNCCTAGCATTTGATTCGCAAGGATCAGTACCATCAATAGTATAATAAATTGCGCCAGAGGGAGATGTAATAGCTAATTTAAATCCAGCCTTAATGACGCCGCCGTGCTGACTAAAAATAGGAGCATTTAAAGAACGCTGCAAATCGATGCCAGCCATTTGCGCCATCACAATTTTACGACGTTGAGGAATCCAAACCTTTCCAATATATGGCTTCATATTGGGAAGAACGTGTTTCATTTCATTTACAAGCTCCTGATGTCGAACTGCTATATGCTCATTTGTCAACGATCCCTTATTGAAGAAGTGCTTGTGAACTCTATCAGCAAATCGAAGTCGGAATTGCTGATTTTTAGAAAACGATTGAAAGATACGAGCAATATCGGCCCGACTAGCAAGTGCTCCTTGAGTTAGATTATTCGAAGTCACAACACGCCGTTGTCTACCAAGCATCTGTTTTCCATCAGTACCGAAGGACCTCTCAGCATCCCAAATATAAAAGCGCCACTTAGCACCCGCACGGCGCTCACGACCAGCTCGCCAATTATTATAAGGCCAATCATCCATATCGACGTAAATACAAAGCATAATATAGTCGATGAAATTATCTAGATCGATTAAATCAATCGCTTTCTCGTAGTTCTTAGGAGCAGTTAAATCACGATTGAGTGTAAGATTTTTGAAACGGTTCCACTCTATATCGTCACCTTCTCGAATCTCACCAAACTGGGCAATAAGATCCCACTTAGAACCACCACCATGCCGTGAACGTAAAAAGTTAATATCTATCCTCTCAGCAGGATTGTAATAAGCTTGGCTTTTACCATTAAGTAAAAGGTTCACAAGCATACCTCTGCTAGAAGCATGGCCGAGATCGCGATACAACCTTCTGCAAAGCTCGTCACAAATGAACGGATTTATTGAGTCGTTCATACCCGCCCTTAGAACAACATGTTCAAACTCATCGATTGGCAGATCAGAAAATAAAGGATAATTCAAACGGCTTTCTCCATACTTACCTCTAAAATAAAGTCGAAATGAATATTTGCTCCATGGCACAGGCTTATAGGGTGTGTGGCGCGCTCTAATGAAATCCCCTCCCTGTAGCCTAAATCCACTATCAACCTGAAAACTATCTCTACTATCTTTAAATAAGAATTCGGAAGAAATCGGACGCTCCCAAGCCATGCCACGCTTATTCGTATTACGAGGATCTATTTCCAGAATTCCAGTCTCTCCCCAAATATTTTTTTTGTCTGTAACAAGTGAAATAACAGGAAGCGAAGTAACAGCTTTTGATTTACCTAAAACAAAGCTATGAGTAGAAGAACTGGAAGACCATGAACCACGTTTAAAAGTCGCAGCTCGAATGATAGTAGTATCGGTAATCGGTATTGGCTTACTATACAATTTACCATTAGTTGATGTAGGCAATGAATAATCGGTTGTGTAGCGAATCAAGGCCTGATCTTCTTTTGTACTCAAAATAAGATCGAAGGGTTCAATAAAGAATCCTCTTTTCTTGCTAAACTTAGGCTTACTCAGAATATTTTTAAAACTGCCTGCCCCATTGATAGAACCTGGCGTGGGCTTTATAAAATACATCCATTGATCAGTCTCAGAAAGCCCGTATGAGATATTACTGCGTTGTTCAGGATACTTTTGAGAAACTTTATCTATAAGCTTTCGCGGCAATTCAGGACTAAAAAGTCCTATATAACCACCACTACTCCCGAGCTTAAAATTAGTATGCATCGGTTTACCAATAGCCTTTCGGTTTTTTCCAGATGCAAATACTACCAGAAATCTATTGGGCTCAATCNTAACATCGGGAAACACCCATTTACCGGGGCGTTTCTTATCATCTGTCAATGACCATCCACTTAAATGAACGGCTTTNCGCCCTCTATTTTCTAATTCAATCCAATCAACGGCTTGATCATCCTCATCTCTTATACTGGTCTGATTGGAGGCCATAAATTCATTAATTATAATTACACCAGGCCAATGATCAGGATCCACAGTATAAGACCAATCTCGACTAATAAAAGAATTTGGCTTAGCCGCTTTATCAGTAATACCATCCCTATTTGGCCAAGAAATCACAGCTGACCCACTTGTAATTTTCTTGAATTCGATATCCCATGGCCCATCAGCAAAGCCAGTTACACTTTTTGGAACTTTGCCATTAATCAGAATATCACTAGTTTCAAAATTCATCACAGGCTCATTAAAAAATAATCGTATTTTTTTAAGCTCACGAACAATCGTTTCCGGTCTAGGCAAAATATCAACCAGCTCAGGAGCAAGATCGTCAACCACTTGATATCGGGCTAACTTATTAGATCTAGGTGAAAACCTATTTGGAGGTCGCCCAAAATCTTCGATCGCTTGATCTATACCCCAAGACAAAACAGACTCACCATAATCAGCATCAGCGAAATTAAATGTCCAAGAACGATCCTGTCCATCGATAGATATTGGCTGTTGTCCATTCAANAGAAGATTACTAGCATCAATATTCCGAACAGACTCACTAAACAGCAATGTAACACTATTTAACTTTTGAACCTTCCCTGGCTTAGGTATGAAACCCGTCAACAATGGCGGTTTACTATCATTGAGTATTCCAACTAACTCGGCATCAATCAAAAAATCGCTACTTGAAAGACTAAGGTTAAATGCTTGAATCGCGATTTTATTATTACCGTTTTTCAAAATTGAATCAGCCCTCCCAATCTCAAACTGCTCGAATTGACCAGATTCATGAGAATCCGAAGCTAACTCTGAAAGCAGTTTTCTGGGCGGATTTTGCTCAATTACACGATGCCCATTAATCCAGACTATGAAGCCGTCATCGAAATTAACCAATAGATCAAGAACACTGTATTTACTGACATCCTGAACCTCAAATTCTCGACAAAGATAAACTACAGAATACCGTCCAGGCATATCTCTCAACAATGTGCCACCCTGCCCATCACCGTAACGGAATGGAGCATTTCCACTTGGCCAATCAAGACGGCCAAAGTCCATTGTGAGCCAATCACTGGAAGATTCGGAGCCTTTTAGAAATTTCCAAGTTGAACCACGTTCCAACAAAACATCTGCAAGGCCAATTGAGAAAAAACTATTCGTTGCACAGAATATTATAAAAATAGAATATAGTCTGTTCATCTTGATCANGTAAAAGCACGAANNNTCAATTCGCTTACATTCTGAATTAGCAGCTAATTGTTCAGTGGCTACTAGTTAACAGAAGGGCTATTGGTAGAAGGAAGTTTGACTGGCACTGGCGGAAGAGAAAGCTCTAAATTCATCATGTTTCGCATAGGCTTGTATTCAGTTTTAGGGAGCTTGTCAGCCCAATCACCACGCTGCAATTCCTCACTCTGTGCCTGCTTTATATTGACGACAAAAAGGACTACTCCAGCAATACTAATAAATACGATTAATGGCAGCCAAATACTCCAATTTAATCTCGATAGAAAAAGCGTTAAGCCATCAACAAAACCCTTTTTNCCTGGAATCGCGGGATCAGAAGCCAACGAATCTGTGCCACCCAACTCCTGGTTTAGTTGCACAATAAGAGCGTTATGATCAATCTTTAGAAATCGACAGTAAGTTCGGACAAAACCACGAATAAAAATTGGCGCATCAAATTTACTAAAATCGCCTTCTTCTAGAGCAACAACATGATCAGCACGAATCTTCAATTCGCTACCGACATCTTCCAAAGATTTACCCTGTGATTCACGGGCATTCTTTAATTGCTGTCCAACGGATGGCATCNACACAAGTTCTAACGGGAAAAACGGCCCCNATCAATCCCCTAGAAACGTTTTAATTAACGTAAAAGGAAACATGCATTCATTTTTTCCCTATAGCATATAGGAATTCCTTGCGCTCATCTCCTTTAAACGCCACTCGCAAATAAAGTCGATCTCCACTTACTATAGGAGATGCGTACACTTCATTCCCTAGTTGATTGGCTGCAATAAGTTTAAACTCATTAGGATTCGCTTCAAAAACAAACGTTTTACCAGAAAGATTAGTTCCATAAATACGATTCCCAACCATAACTGGAGAAGTATAAAACGTACCCCCAAGCCTCTCCTTCCATTGCTCTTCACCAGTCTTCGCGTTCCAGCAGATCGCAAAACCAGCATCCATTGTNACATAAAGAAAATCATTTCGAATTAGCATTGATGGAACATAAACACGGGCCGAATTCTTCCAAGCTACGCGCCCTGAACCATCTGCCACAATGGCAGCAGTATGATTTTTCGGCCAACCTCCACTCACGAAAATATGTGTTCCATCTGTTACAAGTGTTGAAACACACTCCTGCGTTGAACCCGATACCTCCCATAACTTTTTTCCAGTTAAGGGATCAAGACTCGTAATTAATTCACAACCACAAAATACCATCTGCAGTTTACCTGCCGACTCAATCACCACTGGAGTAGTGTAATTGGGAAACTTTGGACGCTCTTGCCTCCAAATTTCACGACCTGTTTTTTTGTCCAAACCACATATAGCACCACCAATCTTCGTGTCGGCCTTAACCACAACGATGTCACCAAAAACCATCGGTGAACTGCCATAGCCTTGGTGTACCTTATATTTACCAATTGGTTTCTGCCAAATCAGCTTACCATCAAGCCCCAATGCCGAAGCATATGCCTGATTACCTATAACAAAGTTAACATATAAACGCTCTCCATCATGAACGACGGTTGTTCCAGCATGTGATGCGTGCTTATTTAANCCAATGGCAAACTGACCTTCGTGCACCTTTGTCTGCCATATTATTTTACCATCCAAACTATTTAGACAAACAACCGACTGAAACATCTCATCCTCATCTGCCGTAGCGAGATATATACGATTTCCCACCAGCGTTGGCGTACTATGACCGCGTCCAGGAATAAACGTTTTCCAAACTACATTTTTTGTCTGACTCCACTTTGTAGGCAGACCTTCAACAAGCTTAGCTTGCCCATCGGAAGTTAAACCTCGCCAATTTGGCCAATCAGTGGATGTAAACTGACTTTCCGCAGACAAGCAGTTAAATAAACTAAATAAAATTAATAGAGAATAAGGCCTGTACATAATATTTTATATAAAACAGAAATCGTTGCCGAATCAACTTAGACCGGCAAGCTGAATTAAACACATTAAGAAAAGAGAATATTCTTTATTTAAAAATCCCATCGCCCATTAATCTTCCAAGCTGAATTACTCCAGCCGCATCAAGAACGAGCTTCTTTTTTTGGGGCGGCAAATTGAACGCTTTTAAATGAATTAAGTTCGTATCGATTTTTGCGATTTTTTCAAAATCGGTTACAACATCAATTCGGTTAACCCCTTTTTCATCTGTTGGTAACTGTTGACTGATATACCATTTAAGCTCTGGCATACCGAGGTCAGTTCTACTATTAGCAATGATTGCCTGAATTCGCTCTGCAGCCATTTTTCGGTAAGGATAAAATGACATATCATTTTCGCTTAAGTGATAAAATATACCAGCTAAACGGACTTGATGTCCTTTAGTTTTTAAGTCACTGACGGTTTCTTCAACAAATCTTATAAAGTCAGGGTAAATGTGGCGAGATTTGGCCATACTNCCCTCAGGAGTCCAATCAATGATTTGTGAACCACTATGGACAAATTTAGCAATCGAAACATTGGGTATATTGTGACTCTTTAGTGATTGAGCAAAACTTAGTTCTGGTCCAAATGTGTCATAAAAACTGACTTGACCAAGAGGCTCCCAATCAGTCGATTTTAGATAACCGCCACCAAGACTATATCTGTAAGCAATATTAGGATTATCCTTTAAAAGATCGCTTTCTCCCAACTTGATTGCATCCTGAATAAAAGCACGTTCACCTTCCATATTGCGATGTCCGGCAAGAATGAAAAGATTCACATCTTCCCCTTTTTTATAAGGCCAATTTTTAAGGCTTCGGACTCGAGTTTGTTTACGACCAATAGTACGAAGATAGGAATCAGCATAATTAATTCCATGCTGTAGTTGACCTAGCGTCCCATAGTGATAATGCAATCCAACAGGCTCTCCAACCTCGACGGCAATATGAGACGTTGGTATATACTCAGCCAATGGATCCGCATCAGCAACTTCTCGCTGTCCTTTACTTATACTATACATCCGAGGACGCAAATCCATTCCCCAAATTGTTTTTGTACACAGTTCACCAATATAGAATTTAAGTTTTGGTGAACTCAGATCTCTTCTCCATTTAGCAATAAAGTTTTTTAAATTCTTTCCATAATTAGGCATATAGTTTTCTTCAAACATATCATTTTCCCCCTGATGCCAAATAAAACCTTCGATTCGATAGCGAATACCATTGCGATCCAATCCAGCAAGTGAATCCCTAATCAATTTGAGAGCCAACGGATACATTTTAAAACCAATTGGCTTATCTGGATTCCAGTCACCGCCAAGGTGGGTTCCGCCAGCTGCACACTTAATAATTGCAATTGGATCCTTTATGGCTTTCGAAACTTCACGCGCAAAACTTAACTCTGGACCAACGATATTATTTACTGGCTGTAAGTCTACCCAACCATTGCTAGCTGTTTTATTCTCGCGCCCAATTAAATATGAGAATTTAATGTTTTTTTGAACATTCTCAATGCCAAGAAATGGCGGAAAATTTTTAATATCTCGAACCCTGGAATCAGATCCAACCATATTAGATTGACCTGCAAAAATAAATACCCTGAGAGTGGCATCCTCTTCTGCAGAATTACCATTTGGCAGACAGAATAATATTAATGAGAAAACAAGAAAAATTGAAATTCGCATCATAAAAAGCACACCCTAGAGTGCAAAAGACTAAACTACAATCGTCCTAATAAATTTATTTTACCATGACTAAACACTTTTATTGAGATAATAAAAATATCATTTAACACGAGGCTCAACACCAAGAAGATGNCGAACAAAAAAATCCATCCTTCTTCTAGCGGCATACTTAGACTCTCCTACACCATGACCTGCGCCTGGCACCATTAGAAATTCAAAATCTTTGTCAGCTTTTATTAGTGCATCAACAACCTGATAAGTAGAAGAAGGATCAACATTTGTATCCAACTCTCCAACTGTTAACAAAAGTTTACCTTCCAACCGATGTGCATTGGTCACATTAGACTGCTCGTCGTAATGAGGCCCAATAGGATAATCCATCCACTGTTCATTCCACCACATTTTATCCATACGATTGTCNTGGCACCCGCAGTCGGCGGCTGCCGCTTTATAGAAATCACCATGCCATAGCAAGGCTGCCATAGCATTTTGCCCTCCAGCTGACCCCCCATAAATACCAACTCTAGAAATATCCATATATGGGTATTTTTTGGCCGCCTCTCTTAGCCACTTCTTTCGATCTGGAAAACCGGCATCGTTGATATTTTTGTAAGCAAAATGTTGAAATTCACGACCCCGGTTTGAAGTGCCTTTACCGTCAATCTGGACTGTAATAAACCCCAATTCAGCCAGTTCCTCTCTCCACATTCCATAGCGAGATCGCCAGCTTTTTGGCACAAACGAGCCATGCGGACCTGCATAGATCACCTCTACAACCGGATAGGTTTTATTAGGATCAAAATTAATTGGGCGGCAAATTATGCCATGAATATCNAACCTTTCATCTCTATCTTTAGCAACAAAACGTTCTGGTGCATTAAAACCAACGGCAAACAAATCAGCGGCATCTGCCCGCTCTAACTCACAAAGAAGCGATCCATCTTCAGTATTGCGAAGCATATGGCGNGGNGGCAAATCAACTCGAGACCAAGTATCTATAAACACAGTTTTATCGGGGGAAAATACCACAGAATGCGTACCGTCTCCATCGGTCAATTTCAACAATTCAGTCCCGTCAAAATTCACCCTATAGTAGTGGTGATAATAAGGATCAATACCCGTTTCTCGACCAGAAGCTTTGAAGATGATTTGCCTTTTTTCTTGGTTAANCTCAACAANCTCTCTTACAACCCACTCGCCCTTTGTAATTTGAGATTTTACTTTTCCACTACGACCATCATAGAGATAAAGATGATTCCAACCATCACGTTCNGAGCGCCAGATAATTTCTTCAATNCCATTTAAGTCCTTTCTGTATCCCTTTTGAAAAACATTAACAAAAGTCTTAGCATTCTCATCTATCAGCGCACGCGTTTTTCCAGAAGGNATTTGAATTTCAATAACGCGGTGAGCTCCAAAACCNCGCTCAATATGCTCAAACATAAAACCACTCGAATCTGGGCGCCATACAGGTCTACGAGTCGAAAATGGATCCTTAACTAGTAAGGGGTCAGTCGTAAATTGACGGCTATTCCANCCTGCTAAAAATACATGGACCGTNTGCGTAGGCATAGGGTCTCCCGGTTTACTATAACTTCGTTTAAAATGCTTTGGTTGAAGCTGATCATCGGGTGCTGAATCTACATAATGAACCTCACGAGTTTTAACTTCTCTTCGTTTCATNAGAGCAACGTATTTTGAATCTGGCGACCAAAAAAAAGGCTGCTGATAAGCATGCTCTTTTACTCCATCTTTGGACAACTGAATATCTGCACCGTCTATGATATCGTGAACAAACAGATTATTATCCTTGATAAAGGCACGCCAACGACCATCCGGGGAAACAGGCCCACTCTTGCTAACATTGGATTTACTTTTGGCTGAAACCCCATTTAGGCTATCTCGTTTTTTTTCTAGCTGTTTCTTAACTACTTTGGCTACCCTTGATTTGCGATGGTTTAAAGCTGTATCAAATTTCTCCTTATCAGAAAACGCGCGACGTTTTCCCTTTTGACCATTTACAAGCACATACTCACGCACTCCTCGAACCTTTGTCTCGTACCAAAAATGGTGTCCTCCAAACCATTGAGGATTAATTGTTTCTTTGTAAACCTTCCCAGAAAAAAGCTCTCTTATTTTTGCTGAACGCTCGTAATCCGACTTAGTTCCCTGACCAAACCCTGAAACACAAGTAAACACAAATCCAAGATATGTAATAATTATTCGATAAATCATTTTTAATGCGACAACCATCAGGCTAAAAACTCCTAGCGCTTGATCAAAGCGAAAACGCATTTTTTAAACGAATTTCCCTTGGGAAAAACATACAGATGTGCCTAGAATTTGTTTATGAAGTATAAAGTTTACACCATAGTATTTGCCAGTTTGGTGACTAGTTGCGGGGTAAAGCATAATGTTACAACTAAATCAGACCCTACCGATGAAAATTCTGTTGAGGCTCACGCTGTCACTAAACCTGAAAATGAACAGAAACCTAATAACCCCCTAATTCCATCATCCGATACTACTAAAAAATCAGCAGCTATAATTAAACCTCAACCCCAGTTCGAACCTGTTACAGAATCTCAAACTTCAAAAAAAATTGTGAAAACCGATGCAGAATGGAAAGCAATACTGACACCCGCGGAATACCAAATCCTTCGACNAAAGGGAACCGAACGCGCCTTCACTGGTAAGTTTGACAAGCACTATAAAGAAGGAACCTATACTTGTAAGGGNTGTGGAACTCCACTATTTGACTCNACCACCAAGTACGATTCCGGTTGCGGCTGGCCAGCATTTTTTAAAGCAAAAGAAAACACCATTGCTGAAACAATTGATCGCAGCTACGGCATGATNCGAACTGANATAACCTGTAAAAAATGTGACGGACACTTAGGTCANATATTTGATGATGGACCTAACCCAACCGGGGTGAGATATTGTGTTAACTCTGCTTCAATGGGGTTTATTCCTGCAGATAAGGATAAACAAGCAAAGCCGGCGCAAAAAAAATAACTTTCACNTAGTCAAAAAAATGACAGCACCTTTGATTTCAGTGGTGTTGCCAGTTCGTAATGCTGCCAAAACTGTCGAACGTGCAGCTCGCTCCATACTTCAATCCAGCTTTAAAGAAATCGAATTAGTCGTTATTGATGATGGCTCCACCGATGGCAGTTCGGANATTATCCGAAAAATCAGTGATTCTCGCCTGCGTTTATTTCAGCAAGGAAAANAAGGGATTTGNGCAGCTGCAAACCGTGGAACAGCCGAAGCTCATGCCTCTNTAATTGCTCGTATGGATGCCGATGATTTTTCTCATCCTAGGCGACTAGAAAANCAATTCGAACTGCTACATCGAAATAATTTTGATATTGTAGGNTGTCAGGTNAAAATAATCGATATACATGGTAAAGCTGTAGAANCCATGCATCGCTATGAAAGCTGGAGNAATTCACTAACGGAACCAGATCAAATTGCNGCTATGCGCTTTGTAGAATTACCAATTATTAATCCTACACTCATGGCTAGACGTAAAGTATTCGAACTCAGTTACCGCNCAGGAGATTGGCCTGAAGACTACGACTTATGCCTTCGTGCTCTNGGCAAAGAACTACGAGCNGCAAAAGTTAAAGAAGTACTTTTAGATTGGATTGATTCAAGCAATAGGCTCACCAGAAAAGATGCACGCTATTCGCCCGAAGCCTTCGATCGTTGTCGGCGAACTCACCTAATCGAAGGCCCTCTCAAAGGTGCAAAAGAAGTTGATTTATGGGGAGCTGGCAAAGCTGGAAAGCCATGGCTTCGATGGTTAAAAGATAAAGGTTTTAAAGTTCGGCACATAATAGAAGTATCACCAAAAAAAATTGGCACAAAAATTCATGGAGTTCCTGTGATTTGCTCAGATGATTTATCAGCCCCAAAAGAGGTCCCACTGATAATAGCTGTAGGGGCTGCGGGTGCTAGAGAACTAATCGAAACCGAGCTAATTAAAAAAGGTTATAATCCAGGAAAAAATGCATGGTTTGTTTGCTAAATTCGTAAACTATTGATCAATTAGGATTCCTTG
>PAOJ01000063.1 GCA_002708005.1 Verrucomicrobiales bacterium
TCTTGGATTTTTTTCAATAGAGTTAACGTCGAAATTCCACTCGAAGAGCCCGGTTGCATCGATGCCGGAAAACAAGAAACCAAGTGCCACCCCCGGCAGGACCGCATGAGAAAGCGTGTCGCCGACCAATGCCATTTTACGAACAACAATGAAGCATCCGAGTAGGCCGCAAGAGATGCCAAGCAGTACTGCTCCTGCAACTGCATAGCGTACGGATGGATCTCGAAATGAGAGGAAGCGTAGNACTTGTTCTCCTAGGGANGAGTCAGCGGCAACATCGCTAATTTTGGCNGCCCAAACGTATTCCGGCAGCAAGAAGCCTAGCGCTAGTAAGCTGAGGGAGCAAATCCAACTATGANGTTTTGCAAAGTGTNTCTGCCGTTTGTNCACGTTAATTTTCCCTTTGCCTTATGGCATCCGCTACTTCAGANAGGATNGTTAGGCGTCCNCCNTAGGTCTTCTGTAGNAGTTCATAAGTGAATACATCTTCTGTNTTACCATATGCAACNACCCGCATGTTAAGNAGCAGTAATTGATCAAAGTANTTNCGGGCTGTTGGNAGGTCATGNTGTACCACTAAAAGTGTTTTTCCNTTTTCACGAAGTTCATGTAGCAAAGTAATGATTGCAGACTCGGTTGCGGCNTCNACTCCGGCGAAAGGTTCGTCCATAAAATAAACNTCACTTTCTTGTGCCAATGCNCGNGCTAAAAAAACACGCTGNTGTTGCCCTCCACTTAGATTGGAAATTTGCCGGTTGGCGAATGGCAACATTTTNACCTTNTCCAGACAATCGCGAGCGATTTCTTTGTCGGCCTTTTTTGGGCGNTTAAACCANCCGACATGGCCGTATCGNCCCATCATTACAACGTCCATGACAGTTACTGGGAAATCCCAATCAACNGATTCTCTTTGAGGGACATATCCAACACGCCGCCGATTTTCGTTGTAAGGTTTTCCAAAGATTTTTACCCACCCGCTGCTAAGGGGCACCAGTCCCATCGCTGCCTTGATCAGAGTTGATTTTCCAGCCCCGTTCGGNCCTACAATNCCCACTAATTTGCCCTTTGGCACTTGTAGATCAATTCCCCAAAGAACAGGCTTTTTGTGATATCCAGCGGTTAGGTCGTGNACTTCCAGTGGGAATTCTATGTTTTGTTCAAAGGAATTTNCGCTCATCAAATACTAAGGTTAACCCTCAGCCCGAAAANAACAGCATCATCCAGTTCCCCAGATGCTCCTGGATCATGAACCCACTGAATATTAGGGTGAATGGTAAAGTCGTCACTCATGAAGTAACTGTAACATGCTTCAACTAGCGTTTCGGCTGATCTGCCGTGAAGTTTTTCACTGATTTTTGCATGAGAAAGACCCAAGGCAAACTTGTCTATGTCACGATTAGGAATCAAACCTGTATAACCAAAGCCGATTTGAAAGCTGTTGGCTATTTCACTGCTATCCTCAGGTGCAAATCCGACGCGCGCGAAAAAACTTAATCCCTGATCTCCATACTCATTGAAGACCATTTGTTCTGCTGAAGCATAAATCCCATGATTATGATTGTGTGTTGAGTTCCCATCTAAGCTTTGAAAATTACCCGTATGATACCAGGCCCCAAGCTTGTATGTGCCNGGTAATCCTTCATCGTTAAATCCTTGATTAAGTTGGTAACCGATTTCACTCATTATTATCGAGCCTTGGCCGTTCCCAAGTTCCAAATGTAATCCGTGCCTGTTAATTGCGGCATTTCCATCTGGAGAATCAAATGTGTCGCCATCGAACATACCTATCTTTGTGTATAACTTTTCGTTTGGTTTCCAAAGTAGTCTTACTCCAAGTGCAGGTATAAAAAACGCAGGACCAGTATTAGGGACGTTCATCGATATAAATTCCGGCCATCCAAAGGTCGCGTTTAGAAACGGTCCAGCTGTGTCTAAAGTTGAGAACTCCTCGTCTGCTAGAAGTAATCCAGCGCGAAGGCTAACTTTGTTTTCAACAAACTCTTTTTCAATCCAAGATTCATAAAGTCTTACACTCCCGTAACCCTCAATGTCACTGACTCCCATGATATCGCCTACCCGGCTTGCTATTCCGGAACCGTGAAGATCTATTCCGCTTAAACGAAAAGATGCTCCTTCCCATCCGGCCGCTTGATCCAGATCAATATCCAAGCCGAATGACATGAGGCCATTATAGCCTGTGCCGGTTCGTTGCCCGCCTGATACATTACTCATAACCTCTGAGCTGTAATCGAAAAATAAATCTATTCCTCGGTCATTACCCCAAGTGCTAAATTCNCCAGNCTGAGAATNNACAAACGTCAAAGCAATACCTATGAATAGTGTGGCCCTCTTCATTTAGCTTTTCTAAATTTTATTGTAAGGCGTTAACAATCGTATTTATGTTATGCTTNACCATCCCTACAAATGTTCCTACATCATATTTTTCCCCGNTGCTCTCATGAATATCTCCAGGNTTGCCGCAAGCATCNGAGAATAATTCCCCTCCGATCTTAACATTAGCNTCTTTGCTAATACGCTGGATTGCAGCCGGATTCACNCTGCTTTCAANAAANATAGCNTTGAGATTTTTTTCTTTTATAAAATCCACCATCTTGGCGATNTCTGCTAATCCAGCTTCGGTTACNGTNGATAACCCTTGAACTGCAACAACTTGAAAATCGAAGGCTTTGCCGAAGTAATTGAAGGCATCATGGCTTGTTACAAGAATACGCTGTGTTTTTGATAATTTTGAGATGCGTTTCAACCCCCATTCATGAACATCTTTGTAGGCCTTTTCTACTTTAGCTCCTTGAGTGGTGTAATAGTTTTTGCCTTCAGGGTCTACTGCACTGAGGCCTTCAACTACAGTTGCTATACATTTACTCCAAAGCGATGGATTCCCCCAAATATGTGGATCCCAATGTCCTTCAAATTCAGGCGGTTCTAAGCGGTCCTTTTCAGGTATCGATTCAGTTACAGCATAAACTTTTTTTCCAGCACGTGACATTCTGAAAAAAAGATCAGACATTCGACCTTCAAGCATAAGTCCCGAATAGAAAATTACTTTTGCCCGCTGAAGTTTAATTACATCACCTGAGGCAGGTTTATATAGATGTGGATCGACTCCTGGCCCCATTAGGCCAACTACACTNACCCTGGAACCTCCAACTGTTTTGACCATGTCTGTGACCATCGTTGATGTAGTGACCACATTAATCTTATTGGCATAAACTTGAGTTAGTTCGGCTGTTGCAACTAATCCTAAAATTAAAGTGAAGACTCGTTTCATTCTGAAAATATCATACAATTAAACTATATCTCTTTAAAAAAGCTTANTAACAGTAAAACTGTTAAAAGTTAGCCGTGGCTATATTTCAATTAGTGGACGAGGTCAATAAAAAAGTTAGCTTTGGCTAACTTTCATGCTTAAGTTCATCTCTTTATTTGCTGATTAGTTTTTTGTATTCGGGTTTGACTGTGAAGTAAGGGTTGTTTACCCATCGCTTTCGTAATTTTTATGAAGACCCTGCTTTTGCCAAGTATTTGTATTTCGCTTTTTTTGATAGGCCCTCTTGTTTCTTCAGATGCTGGAGACTGGTATCGTTGGAGAGGTCCAGATGTTAATGGTATTTCCAACGAAACTGATTGGAATGCGAAATGGTCAGATGATGGACCCAAGCGTTTGTGGAAAGCCAAGATTGGAACGGGCTTTTCGTCCATTACGATTGCAGAGGGTCGAGTGTACTCGATGGGGAATTCCGGTCGCGGTCGCGGCACCGAAAAAGATACAATTTTTTGTTTCGATGCTCTGACAGGAAAAAAAATATGGTCTTACAGTTATGAGTCCAAGTTGGATCCTAAATATTATGACGGAGGCACCAGTGCTACCCCAACCATAGATGGAAATCATGTATACACTCTTAGTAAGGATGGCTTACTAATATGCTTTGAAGCTTCCAATGGGAAAGTTGTTTGGGAGAAAAGTGTCAGCAAAGCTATTAAATCTAAGCGTCCGATGTGGGGGTATGCTAGTTCGCCATTAGTCATCAATAATTCTCTTTATGTAAACGTGGGCACTTATGGCACCTGCCTAGATAAAAAGACTGGGAAAGTAATCTGGGAAACAGGGCAGGCCGCATCCGGATATTCCTCATTTGTTCCATATGTTAGAGGTGGTCAAGATGAATTAGTCTTATTTGCAGCCAACGAAGTCGTAGGAATTAATCCTAAAGACGGTAAAAAAAAATGGGGATATCAATGGAAAACTAAATACGGGGTTAATTCAGCTGATCCTATTTTGGTTGGAGATAAGGTATTTATTTCATCTGGCTATGATCGTGGGTGTGCCCTGCTGAAAGTTGATGGATCCAGGGTTACCAAGATTTGGGAAAATAAAAACATGTGTAACCATTTTAATGCATGCGTCCTGATTGATGGTTATTTATATGGATTTAGCGGCAACACCGGAAGAGGTACGTTGCGCTGCTTGGAGATGGCTACTGGTAAAATGCAGTGGGAGGAAAAAAGTTTCGGAGGCTTTGGTGCTTTGAAAGCAATTGGCAAAAAACTTTTGATAATAAGTAATCAAGGAGAATTGGTGGTGGCTGATTCTAACCCAAAAACTTTTACTGAAATTTCCCGGGCTCAAGTAACAGGCCCTAAATGTTGGACAACCCCGGTGTTTTCCAATGGTCGCGTTTACTGTCGTAATTCGCGTGGAGATTTGATTTGTTTGGATCTTGGTGCCAAGTAATCGCCTATTACTCGACAGTTTCCCAACGGCCTGATCGAGCCGAACGGGCAGTTGCATCAGTGAAGAGCTGTACGCGCCAGCCGTCTTTTAAATCCGGGTGATTTGAGGATTNTCCGTCGTGTACTTGTCGCAAGCTTGGAAAGACATATTTTTTAAATCGATTTCCAAAACCATTGTCGGGTTTGCAGTCGATAATTTCTATAGGCTTGTCTGGTCTGGCTAAGGTTATGTTGCCACTTAATCGATCGATGCCTAGAGATGCTTCCGTTCCGTGTAATTCCAATTCTGGAGCAATTCCTTTGCGAATAAATGGAGCATGAGATAAGACCAGTGTTCCAACGGAGTCATCGTCGAATTCCCATGCCACACTTGCATAGTCAAACGTTGTCCCCTTGCGTTTGGTAGCATCTGCTTGAGCTCCTGCCTGCCCCAGTTCAATTGCTTCAGTCAAGTTGACTCCTCCTAGGTCTGGCTTGGCAGGAGCGATAGTATCGGCGTGTGCCTGAACACGAACAGCTTCCTTTCCGAGCATCCAGCGAAGGGTGTCGTATGCATGTGACCCCACATCTGCAATGCTTCCGGCGGTCGAGAGGGATGCATCATCTCGCCAAGTTAGTGGCATGTCTATCGGTCGCGGGTTGTGCCACCGATAAATTACACTCTTGATGTCTCCAAGCTGCCCAGAATCCAGCACTTCTTTTCCTTTAACAAAAGGGTCNGAAAAACGNGTCCAAAATGGNACGTAATGAAGNAGCCCNGCATCTCGNTAGGCAGCCCACATTTCATAGGCCTGATCGGCGTTAGTGCCCACTGGNTTTTCACATAGCAAGTGCTTTCCNGCTTCAGCACAAGCCATTACGGCTTCGTGATGAAGTGCATCTGGTGTGGCTACGATTACAAAATTAATTTCAGGATGCTGAACGACTTCTCTCCAATCGGTGGTAAGAAGTGTAGCTCCATCATCATCGCCTGCACGTTCAAGCAGTTCACGTCGTCGAGCGCATAACGCGACAATATTAGCATCTTTTGATTCTCGTATTTCTGCCCGATAGGGAGTCCCGATATAACCGGTTGCTCCAATTACGCCGATATTAAACTTTAGCTTTTGAGAATTGGTTTTGTTATCCGGGTTCACGCGAGGGTTAATAGCTTTGAGTTTTGAAGGGTTCAATCACATTTTTGGCGAAAGGCTTCAATTATTGCAGAATTGTCTGATTCTCCGAACCCAAGAGACTCGGCTTCTTCAAGTAGCGATTGATGAGTGTTAGTTAATGGAGTATTTGCTCCCGCTTTGTCCGCTAAGTGTTGTATAATTCGAACGTCCTTAAGATGCTGCGTAAGTCTTGCTTGGGGCGGGTTATATTTACCCTTAGCCATCAACTCCCCTTTAGCCTCCATTGCCATTGAGGTTGCTGGAGTTTCACGAAGAATAGACAGAGCTTCAGAAGCATTGAATCCTAGCGCCTCTGCTAAAGCGAGGCCTTCGGCTAGCCCGGCCCGGTTCAGGCCAAGTATTAGGTTGTGTACTAGCTTAAACCTGGATGCGGCTCCGATAGGTCCTACATAAAACTGCTTTGGCGCCAATGTATTCAATAAGTCATGGCAACAGTGAATAATTTCCTTTTCACCTCCCAAGAACAAAGGCGCTTTTCCAACTTTTGCTAATTCACTTGAGCCTGCAACATTTGCTTCAAGATAGTTGGCTCCTAGCGCCTTTAGTATTTTGCTAATCGCTTCCATTTCTTCTGGATTTCCAGTTGTGGTGTCGACGAAGCAATGTTGGTTTGTGATTGTACATCCTAGGGAATCAATAACGCTGTCAACTATATCGCTTGTTGGCAATGATAGTAGGACTGTTTTACATTGTGACACTAATTCAGTGGCACTATCACACATAGTTATTTCTTCAGTGACCGTGGATAAAGGATCATGACCAATAACTTCCCATCCTTGCTTAGCCAAGCGATGAGCAAGTGCTCCTCCGAGTAGTCCAACCCCAATGATTCCAATCTTTTTCATCATTATTTTATGATTGAATTAGTCCTTAATCTTACCTTCGACCCCTTTGGGCATAAGAAGAATCCCAATAGCCCCGCAAAGATAAATCATACTAGTGAAACGTCCAATTTCGCGAAAATCATTTTCAAAGTAGGCGATTAATCCAGCTGTTACAAAAACGGTAATAGCTGTAATGATTCGGCCGAAATTAAAACAAACGCCAGCTCCGACCGAGCGTACTCTAGTAACAAAAAGTTCTGGAAGGAAAAGAGGAAGCCATCCGAAGAAAATGCCACTGAAAAAGCCGAGCACTGCCGTCCAAACTAAAAACATTGACGGCTCATTTGGGCTGGATAACCAAAACATGCATTGCGCACTGGCAAGGCAAATAAGACTATTTAAAAAGTAACTGCGGCGTCTGCCAATTAGGCTAGCAATCCAGCCGCCGAGAAAACTTCCTACTATTCCNGGCAAAGAGCGCCACATTATTACTTGGGCCTTTAGNCCGTCTGACCCCACATCTTCTGCCCATTTTACNGCCCAATTTGAGCTNCCCCATGAGCCAAAGAGAGGNACTGTTGCAAGTAGAATNCCTACCAATGTNACNGGAAGCATTCCGGAGNNAAAAATATCTGCNGTGCCAACTTGGGATTGTTTGGAATCTGAATCGACATTGTTTTTTTGNGAAATCCAGCGAGGAGATTCTGGAACAATGAGAGGGACTAGTATGCCTAGTATNATTGGNGCTCCTCCCATCAACATTACCCATCTCCAGTCGTCTATTGAGACTTCACGAACATATTTNCCAATACTACCAACGACAAAAATNCCTACGTTTGCAGCAGCACCGATTATNCCGGCAAGCAATGGTCTTGAGACGCTTGACCATGCNTCACTCATTANGGCNACNCCGTTGGGCCACATNCCTCCNACTCCCATACATACAATAAAGCGAGCGATTAAAAGTTGCNAAGGNGATTGAGTAAAGTAGGCCANCAGTGACATTCCNGAGTAGCAACAAATCGCAGCCATCATNCCTTTGACGCGNCCATACCTGTCGCCAAGCCNCCCAAACANCAGTCCACCTGCNGCCCCTCCAAATAGTAGAGCGCAAACGTAATATCCAAACCATTTACTGCTAGCTGAGCCGAGTCTTTTATCAGCGATATTTTTAGCCAATAACTCAACATTTTTCTCTGTTGATTGTCCTTGAGCCAATTTTAGTTCTGCTAAATTTTTGTCATTTGAAGTTACTTCGTATTGTCCGGTATTCCGTAGGAGGTCTTTTGCTGCTGACCCCATTGCCAATGAGGTGATTCCAAGGTGCATTCCAGCAAAGAACCAGCCTAGAAATGCGGTGACTACTATTAGATAACGCCCCGCTTTTGTTAGGTTATTGGTGGGGTTCGAGCTTTGGTTTGTCACAGCGTATTTAATATCAGGTGGAAGCTAATGATGCGCTGAGCTTCGAAATGGTGCAACAAATTGGTTTGGCCCTAGGCATGGAGCATGAGACATTTGCGGCCCCTAAAAATATTGATATAATTATTATGATTCGCCTCGCCCTAATAAGCTCNTCGGAAACGGCGAAGATTTATGCTGGNCTAAGCACNCGACTGCATCGGGCAACTTGGACAGTNTTTGCGCCNCTTGATTCCAGTGACTTAAGCCAAGCACTTGGCTCCTCGGCNAANATTACTTCGCCGAAGGATTTGTTTTCTAAAGAAACTGANNNTTTTGATGCGGTTGTNATTGATGCAGATTCTCCGNCAGCTGAAAGTTNNGCTAANACGGCNTTGNATCTTGGNAAACCTGTNCTTATTGGAGCAATTGGCAAATGGNTTNTNACAATTGGNGANGCNAAAGCNCTTTTGATACCAGCGCATCCTTGGCGATTTATTCCGTCTATTCAGGCGGTTAGGCGAAGTNTTGATGATGGACGATTAGGGGCCCCAGGGCTACTTCGAATTCACCGTTGGCATCCTTCATGCCCGGTTAAAATTCCTATTTCAGAACGGCTTATACCAGATGTCGATCTTGCCTGTTGGCTATTTGGCGATACTCCCGATTCGGTTTGGTCATTAAAATCTGCTGCTAACGAGGACTATCTNCAGTTNCATCTTGGTTTTGCCAATGGAGGCATGGCAATCATTGACCTTTCTGCTTCTCTGCCGAGTGGTGGAGATTATTACTCATTAACGATGATTGGAGCAACAGGGGCTGCTTATGCAGATGATCATCATAATATGAATCTGCTTTATAGTGGGGGGCAGCCAAATGCGATTCGGACAAATCAAGGTCGCATCGAATTGGTTCAACAATTACAGGAATTTGTTGATGTTATTGATGGAAAGCAGGAACAGAGCGTCTACTTGGCTGATACTTGTCGTGCTCTTCAGGTCGTTGAGCAGATTTTGGAATCTGCCAATTCCCGTGAAGTAGTGAAGAGAGAAGGTCGCAAATAACNATGGGTGAATTAAAAATTTTACGGTGTGGTGTTTTTAGTGTGGTGAAGCATGACTATTTACCAAGAGCGGTGGCTGCCCATGCACGGTTTGAATTGGTTGTGGTTGCTGATGATGCTGATCAACCGGATTGGGTACATGAACGCAACCAGTTATTTGCTGATGAGTTTAATGTTCCCTACGTAAAAGATGTCTCTAAAGCAATTGCTGAATATGATCTTGATCTAGTTGCCGTTAGTCCTCAAGCAGAACGGCACTGCGATCTTGCGGTTCGTGCTGCTGATGCAGGGCTTCATGTAATAGCCGACAAGCCTATGTCTACGCGTCTTTCAGAATGCGATAGGCTTGTTGATGCGGTTCGCAGGAACAATATCAAATTTTTACTTTGGAATCGCAATTATTTGCCATCAGTTATCCAAGCCAAAGAAGCCATTGATTCCGGTGCGATTGGAAAATTGCAGGCTATTCATGTAGATTTTTATTTTTCAAAAGATGCCGGCCCTCTAAAAGGAACAAGGCAGACTAGCGATCCGCCAATAGATTGGCTAAAGCGCCAGATTGATGCGCATACGGATGGATCTGATGGGGGTGTAGGTGTTGAGCCTATGGGCGAGTTGCAAATCGAAGGTATTTACCCGCTTGGTTATATTCACCTTTTAACTGGTGAGAATGTCCATAGAGTTTTTGCACGAACAACAAGCCATTTCCATCAAGCTAATGTTGATAATAATGTCGATGATTTAGCCTCTGTATCATTGGAGATTGGCAAAGATATTGTTGGCTCTTTATGTATTGGGAGAATCGGAGCGGCTAGCCATCCGGATATTGGCGAAATCAAGATTCACGCTATTGGTTCAAAAGGTGGGCTGGTTATTACTGAAGCTCGCCCGGAAGTCAGTATNTATTATCGTGATCAACCTCCTTTAGAGTTTAAGCATGAGCGAATTGCTAATGAGAATGATTTTTTATTGATGGACGATTTTGCCCGTTCAATTGATACGGGTATCGAACCGATCNTAAATGCTCAAAGTGGGCGAGATATTGCCGCTACTGTTTTTGCTTCTCTAGAATCGTCCAAGATTGGAGCTCCTGTGGAGGTTATTTACTAACATGACACCGGTTGAATTAAAAAATGCTCTACATGATGGAGGGCCAGTATTTGGAACTTTGATTGTTTCCCCGTCGCCTTTTTGGCCAAAAATTATTGAAGATTGCGGGCTAGATTTTGTTTTCATAGATACGGAGCATATAGCACTTGATCGTAGTCAGGTCTCTTGGATGTGTCGCACTTATAATGCGATGGGTTTACCTCCGCTTGTGCGTACAGTTTCTCCATCCCCTTATGAGGCAACAATGGTGCTTGATGATGGTGCAGCTGGAGTGGTTGCTCCATACATCGAAGAGGTTGATCAAGTAATGAAGCTTAGAGGAGCTTCCAAGCTGCGGCCTTTGAAAGGCAAGCGTCTTGAGGAAGCACTTAATGGCCAACTTCCAGATCAACTTGCCGATTACATATTAGGCTTCAATGAAAATAATCTACTTATAGTCAATATTGAAAGTGCTCCAGCAGTTGAGAATCTCGATCGAATTCTTGATGTTCCCGGTATCGATTCTGTACTTATAGGGCCGCATGATTTGTCAACCAACCTAGGAGTACCAGAAAAGTATGATGATCCGAAATTTCTTAAGAAGGTTGAGACAATTTTCACTAAGGCTCGNGCTAGAGGCGTTGGTGCCGGGATTCATGCTTGGGGGACTATTTCTAGTCAAAAGCGGTTTGTAGAAATGGGAGCTAATCTGATTATTCATAAGGCTGATGTAATCTTTTTCAAGGAAGGNATGAGGACTGAGTTGGCGGAAATACGTGAATCGCTTGGGATTAAATCGACAAGAGATATTACCGGGGATGTTAATATATAAACCATGATTCGTATCTACAAATTACTTGTCTGTGCTTTGATTATTATTTCACTGGGACAAGCTCAAGGGAATGAGCGACAGCCGTTGAATGTCCTTTTTATTGCGGTTGATGATCTTCGCCCTGATTTAGGATGTTATGGAGTGGACTACGCNCCATCACCAAACATAGACCGTTTGGCTAAACGAGGAATGGTTTTCCGAAATCACTTTGTTCAAGTGCCTACCTGCGGAGCATCGCGATATTCTATGCTTACAGGAAGGAGTCCAGCGGTTACAGGTTTTACTAGAGGTAATAGCGGTTTTTACTCTGGAAGTAGTGCGCTATCGCCTGAGATATTACCGGGGGCTCAAACTATGCCAGAGTTGTTTAAGAGAAGTGGTTATACCACGNTTTTGATTGGGAAAATTTCGCATACTGCAGATGGCCGTGTTTATGCGTACAACGGAACTGGTGATGGTCGAGATGAAATCCCGAATGCATGGACTGAGATGTCGACGCCCTATGGTTCATGGAAAAGAGGTTGGGGAATTTTCTTTGCTTACGCAAACGGCATACACCGCGAAGATGGAAATGGGGCAAAGAATCTTGTCGATTTTACTGTTAAGAATGATAACGAACTTCCCGATGGCCAAATGGCTGAACATGCCGTTTCTCGTTTGCGTCATTTGGCTAATCAGGACAAACCTTTTTTTATGGGTCTTGGTTTTTTTAANCCTCATTTGCCATTTGTTGCTCCTAAGAAGGATTGGGATGCCTTAAAAAAGGCAGTGATCCCTTCACCGCCTTACCCNCAAAAAATTAATTCTCATTANTGGCATGGAAGTGGAGAGTTTTATAAATATAAATTTCCTTATCTAAAACGACCACTTTCGTCTAAGAATGTCACGAATGTTAGGCGTTCCTATTTGGCGTGTGTTCGCTATACGGACCGCCAGATTGGTAAGGTGTTAGATGTCCTTGATGAGACAAANCTCAGTGAAAACACAATTATTGTTCTTTGGGGCGACCACGGTTGGAATCTTGGAGACTCAGACTTATGGGCCAAGCATACTCCGTTTGAGAGAGCGGTCCGTAGCCCTCTTATTATCAGCGTTCCAGGTATGAAACATAAAGGTGTAAGCTGTGATTCCCTTGTTGAGTCTCTAGATTTGTTTCCAACACTCATTGATTTGGCTAAACCGAGCTTCACTCGNNTTCAGCACAGCCTTGATGGGAAAAGTTTGGCTGGGATTTTTACAAATCCGAAAGCTACTGTAAGAGATGCAGCATTAAGTTACTGGCGAGATGGAATTACAGCTCGAACTAGAACGCACCGGTTAATTGTGACTAGTAAGGATGGACAATTGAAGAATGTAGAATTATATGATGAATCTACAAACTTCGATCCAGTGATAAACAAAGCCTCTATGGAGCCTGATTTGGTAAATAAACTAAAAGCTTACCTTCCGAATTGAAATAGAGAAGGCAGACTGCTTTTTAAGAAACAAGAGTGCCTACAGCTCCTCCTAGAATAACCTTGCGAAAATTGTGTTTCTTAAAAAGGTCAAAAACAATGATCGGCATGCCGTTATCCATGCATAGAGAGAATGCAGTTGAATCCATAACCTTTAGCTGTTTCTGAAGCGCGTCTAGATAGCTGATTTTAGTAAACCGTTTGGCTTTTGGATTTTTCATTGGATCACTGTCATAAATGCCATCTACTTTTGTAGCTTTAAGTATAACTTCAGCAGCTATCTCGTTGGCTCTTAGAGCGGCTGCAGTATCAGTTGAACAGTAAGGATTACCTGTTCCTCCTCCAAAAATCACAACGCGTTTTTTCTCTAGATGTCGAACTGCACGTCGGCGAATGAATGGCTCGGCTACCTGTGACATGGTTATAGCTGATTGCACTCGAGTCGGAACGCCTTGTTTTTCTAAGGCGTCTTGCAATGCCATAGAGTTTATGACGGTGGCCAGCATTCCCATATGATCTCCGGTTACTCTCTCAATTCCCTTTTCGCTTCCTTGTAGGCCACGAAAAATATTACCCCCACCAACGACAACTCCAATCTGAACACCTAGGCTAGCAACTTCTCGAACCTGAGCGGCAACATCATGAACGGATTCGGGGCATATGCCGCCGGTTTTGCCCCCTAGGACTTCCCCGCTGATTTTCAGTAGGACACGGCGGAACTTTGGTTTTCGCCTATTAGTACTTGAAGAGGCTTTCTTTTTTGCTGGCATCTGTTGTTGGGATTACGACTTTAATTAAAGTGTCTGTAAACTGGGTTTGTTGTGTATCAGGTCCGCCTATATGCAGTCAATTGCGTGCTTTGTTTTTCTTTGTTATTCCGACTCTGCTGGACTCGGAAAGATATCGTCGGTTTAATGAGCAGGTGCATTTGGAAAAACTCACCATTGTTGGGGCGGGACTTATTGGTGGTTCACTGTGCTTGGCAGCGAAAGAACGAGAGTTGGCCAAGCAAGTCACTGCTTTAGTCCGTCGTCCTCAAAGCGTTGAGCAGTGCCAAGCACTTGAAATCGCCCATGATGTAACGATCGAGGCCTCGGATGCAATTAATGATGCTGATCTAATAGTTCTGTGTACCCCAGTGGCTAGTATGGTTGATTTAGTTAAGTCTTGGCTGCCTGTCTTAAAAGAAGGGGCTGTAGTGACTGATGTGGGGAGTACAAAAAAGCAATTGGTGGATGAGCTGACGCCACTTATTGCTGAAAAGGGCTCTTATTTTGTCGGAAGCCACCCGATGGCCGGTAGTGCTCAAACAGGGCCAAATGCTGCTAGAGCTGATTTATTTGAAGAGTCTGTATGTGTTTTAACCCCGGGNCAGAACACCGACTCTGATGCTCTTCAGTTGGTGAATCAGTTTTGGGAAGGCCTTGGCTCGCAGTCGATTATTACGTCTGTGGAAGAGCATGATCAACTGGTTGCGCGTTGTAGCCAGTTACCACATTTATTATCCTCAGCCTTGGCAAAGATTGTGCTTTCTCCTCGTCATGGTGAATTGCAGCGACGGCTTTGCGCAACAGGATTTAGGGATATGTCACGATTAGCTTCCGGCTCCCCAGTAATGTGGCGCGACATTGTTTCTTCAAACCGTGAGGCCATTCTAGATGTGATTGATGAATTTTTTGAAGAGCTTGGNCAGTTGAGAGAAATAATTACAGCTGATTCAAAGGAGGATATTAAAAGTTGGTTAAGCGAAGCTAAGCAAGTAAGAGATGACTGGCGGAATCCGGANNCAAAATAAGATGTCGCTGCCAGAAGTAATAGAAATTATTCCCTTAGNGTCTTCGCCTGAAATGGAGATAACGGTTCCTGGGTCTAANAGTATTACCAACAGATCCCTTATACTCGCTGCTTTGTCCAATGGGGAAGTGATATTGGATAATGCTCTATGGAGTGAGGATACCCAGGTCATGGTCGATGCGTTGCGGCAGTTAGGTTATAAGATTGAGGTAAACTTAGACTCTTTGGAATCAGGCAACCGTAATTTAATCATCGAAGGGCGTGGAGGATCGATCCCCAAAGGAGGAACCCCNGAAAATCCTATGGAACTTTTCGTTGGAAATGCAGGAACAGCAGCTCGTTTTCTCACTGCATTTCTCTGCCTTGGTAAAGGGACTTATCGTCTAAGTGGTATTTCACGAATGCATGAACGGCCACAGGCTTCCCTAATAGAAGCGCTCCGTGCACTAGGGTATAGTATTGATTCGGAAAATAATAAACTACCATTAACNATACATGCGGGAGGTCCAACTTTTGGAAGTTGTAGGGTAAGTATCGAGGAGAGTTCTCAATTTGCATCTGCTTTGCTTTTATTGGCTGATCTAGGGGGGTGGAATGTAGAGATTGATGGTGAGCTTGGAGCAAAGTCGCCATATGTAGCCATGACATCTAGTTTAATCAAACGTTTCCCAAGTGATGGTGGCAGATTAGAAATTGAGCCGGATGCTTCGAGTGGAAGTTATTTTTGGGCAGCAGGACATATTCTTTCGCTTGGCACTTGCTTGCCGCTGAAGGTGGCGCGTTGGCCTAAATCCGGGTGGCAAATAGATGCTGAATTTACGAGCTTTCTTCCTTTGCCGAATATTGTTTCTCGTCGTGATGACCTTGGCGATAGTATTATGACGGCCATAGTAATTGCGCCCTTAACAGGGCATCAAACTCAATTTGTAAACCTCGAAAGACTGCGCCTTCAAGAGTGCGAACGAGTTCAGGCTTTGCGTGCTGAATTGACAAAGTGCGGTGCGGTAATCAAGGAGACTGGAGAATCTCTTACGATTAGCCCTGGAGAGCTTAAAGGAGCAGAGATCGATACTTATGATGATCATAGAATGGCTATGAGCTTTGCTACTCTTGGATTGAAAGTGCCAGGTATACGAATAAAGAATCCGTGTTGCGTTCGAAAAACTTTTCCAACATTTTTTTACAAACTCGCTGCTCCAGCGCCTCATGGATTAGGAGCTACTATACTTGATGGTAAGGGTAATAAGTTAAAAGTTGAACAGTTGATTGCAGATTAAAAAGGAATTTAATGGGGGAACCAATTGTAATTACTCTAGATGGCACGAGTGCTAGCGGTAAAAGCACTAATGCAAAACTTGTTGCTAAAGCTCTCGGTTATTCATATGTCGATACGGGCGCGATGTATCGCAGCTTAGCATGGTACTGTCTAAAGAACGCGGTAGATATAAATGACAAAAAAGCGATTGCTTCCATCTGTCGGCGCTGGAACACAGAGTTAAAAAATGAAGAAGGGAATATTAGGTTCTATATTGATGGTTATTTTCCAGCCAAGGAAATTCGTACTGAAGAGACAAGCGCTATAGTGCCAATAGTTGCTGCGGTTCCCNCGGTTCGGACATGGATGAAAGCTAAGCAACGTGAATGTGTAAAATTTGGCAATCTTGTGATGGAAGGCCGAGATATTGGATCAAATGTGTTTCCTGATACCGATTTTAAGTTTTATCTTGATGCCTCATTAGATGAGCGTTCAAAACGTCGNATTGCAGATGGTGTGAATGAAAATTTAGCTGCTCGAGATAAGCAAGATAGTCAGAGGGCTAATGCGCCACTGATGATTCCTCTTGGGGCTAAAGTTATCAACAACTCGGGAATGACNGCTGAAGAAACTAGTGCGCTAATTATCAAAGAGATTCAAATGAAGCTGGAGGAAGCGTAATGACTCTGATTTATTGGTGTGCTTGGGCTTCGTCAAAGTGGGTCTTTAAGAATTTGTTTCGGTGTCGTGTTTACAATCCAGAACGGGTCTCAGGCTCGGGTTCGGTCATTATAGCTGCTAACCATGAAAGTTATTTTGATCCTCCTTTTATTGGAAGTAGTCTATTTCGCCCACTCAACTACCTTGCCAGAGAAAATATTTTTTCACACTGGTTGTCGGGGCCTTTTTTTCGCCGATTAAATTCGGTGCCTGTCGATCGAGATGGGGGAGGGGCAAAAGGGTTGAAGATCATTCTTGACCGTCTTCTTAATAATAGCGGGATTATTATTTTCCCTGAAGGGACGAGGACTTTTGATGGAGAAATGCGTTCATCACAGGCAGGTATTGGCTTGGCCATTATCAAATCTCAGGCTCCGGTAGTTCCTGTTCGGGTATGGACATTTAATGCTTATAATAGAAATCAACTTTTCCCAAAGCCTCTCATGATATCTGTGAAATTTGGAAAACCATTAGATTTTGAACATTTAAGATCCAAGGCTAAGAAATGCCCACGTGGGGAGTTGCGTGGTATTTACCAAGAGGCCGCAGAGATGACAATGTGCGCTATAAAGAAGCTGCGACCCATTAAAGATTGATAGCTAGCTGTATGATTATTTTATGCCTTCTAGGCGCTCTTTCCAAATGTCATACAATTTCATAGTAGCTAATACATCTCTGATGCAGTATTCAGCTATTTCTTCATAACGTTCTTCTTCCATCAGTTGGGCTACATCCTTTCCAGTTACTCCGTGTGCTTTTGGGGATTCAATGCCAAACATCTGGCAATAAAAATCCAGTGTAAAACGTCTTGCTGCGCCATCTCTTCCGCTGACATTGTAAAATGTTAATTGTTCTGCAAGATCGCAGTGTGGTTCTGTGGAGAAACGATGGCCTAGCCAATTTTTTTTCGATATGGGAACATTCAGTTGTGCAGAACGTAAATAGAGAAAAGGTATATCAAACTGTCGCCCATTGAATGTCACTACCTTGTCATAATGTTTGGCTGCATCCCAGAACTGAGTAATCAATTCCGCTTCGTCCATAACGGGGATGAACTCTACACCTCCTACATTTCGTGAATTGGATTCAAAGTCATCAGCAATGAAAATCACTTGGCCTCGAATTGTTTCAGCATTAATCATAGCCACACAAACTATTTGTGCAGTGAATGGCCATAGATTCATCATTTGAATGAGTTCTTCTCGCTTATTTTCCTGTTCCTTTTCGGTGGGAAGGTTTTGCGCCGGACGCATCAAATATTCCTGTGTTGATTCGTCGAATGATTCAATCGAAATTGCTGAAGTCTCAATATCAAAAACCAAGGTTGCCATGTGGGGAATATAAAAAATTTATGTCAAAAAAGAAGGATGGAGGTCCCGCACTAGGCAGAACCTCCAAACCGCATTCAAACCTTTTCAAAGAAGATTATTTCTTCTTTTTGCGCGTTGCCTTCTTTTTAGCAGGCTTTTTAGCTGCTTTTTTCTTGGCAGGTGCCTTTTTCTTAGCAGCTTTTTTCTTCACTGCTTTTTTCTTGGCAGGTGCCTTTTTCTTAGCAGCTTTTTTCTTCACTGCTTTTTTCTTGGCAGGTGCCTTTTTCTTAGCA